>JAEZHL010000191.1 GCA_023416575.1 Pseudomonadota bacterium | reverse complement strand
GCTCGACCGCGAGCGCGATCTGCAGCGCAAGCTCGGGTTCAGTGCCGATTACCAGGAGGGTGTCGCAGCATTCATCGAGAAGCGCGCGCCACGATTCAAGGGAACTCCGGAATGATGCCGGCGCGCCACTTCGCCGTTTCCTTGCCGAATTGCATTTGCGCCACTGATCGCGACCGATAGGGGATCAGCTGCCAATGACCACGGGCCAGGGCGAGATAAGCATCGCGCGCCGAAGTGCGGAGGCGATGTGGGCCGACGACAACGCTAGTCGCGGCCTCGGCATGGAGCTCCTCGACGTCGGCCCCGGCACGGCGCGAATGGCCATGACAATCACGGAGAGCATGGTCAACGGCCACGGAACCTGTCACGGCGGGTTCATCTTCCTGCTGGCCGACAGCGCCTTCGCATTCGCGTGCAATTCCTATGGCCAGAGGACGGTCGCACAGCACTGTGCGGTGACCTTCATCGCCCCAGGACGGCTCGGGATGCAGCTGACCGCCGACGCTCAGGAACGGCATCGGTCCGAGCGTAGCGGCATCTACGATATACGTGTAACAGACGCGCAGGGGAGACTGATCGCCGAGTTCCGCGGACACTCGCGCACGGTCCCCGGCAGCCTGTTAACTAATAATTCGGAGTAAAATCATGAGACCAGCCTACCTCGTCACCGGCATCAGAACGCCGATCGGGCGCTATGGCGGCTCCCTGTCGAGCGTGCGGCCTGACGATCTGGGCGCACATGCCATCCGCGAGCTCATGGCGCGCGTGCCGTCCGTTCCGGCGATGGCAATCGATGATGTCATCTTCGGGTGCGCGAACCAGGCGGGCGAGGACAATCGCAACGTCGCACGCATGTCGGCGCTGCTGGCGGGGCTGCCTGTCGAGGTGCCTGGGGCGACCATCAACCGGCTCTGCGGCTCGGGGCTCGACGCCCTCGCCCAGGCAGCGCGCACGGTTCGCGCGGGTGAAGCCGAGGTGATCATCGCTGGTGGCGTCGAAAGCATGTCCCGGGCGCCGTTCGTGATGGGCAAGGCGACAGAGGCGTTCTCGCGGCAGGCGGAGATCTACGACACCACCATCGGCTGGCGCTTCGTCAATCGGCTGATGAAGGAGGCCCACGGCACCGACTCCATGCCGGAGACCGCCGAGAACGTGGCCGAGGATTTCCAGATCTCGCGCGCCGACCAGGATGCTTTCGCACTCCGCTCCCAAGCTCGGGCATCCGCCGCCCAGAAGAGCGGGCGTCTCGCCAGGGAAATCGCGCCCGTCACCATTCCTCAGCGCAAGGGCGACCCGATCGTCGTGGCGCACGACGAGCATCCGCGCGAGACCACCCTGGAGAAGCTCGGGAAGCTGCCGACTCCCTTCCGGAAGGATGGGACAGTGACGGCCGGCAATGCTTCAGGCGTGAATGATGGCGCGGCGGCGCTGCTGGTCGCTTCCGAGGCAGCGGTCGAGAAATACGGGCTGAGGCCGCTGGCGCGCGTCGTCGGTGCGGCAACGGCCGGTGTTCCGCCGCGCATCATGGGCTTTGGGCCGGCGCCGTCGACCCTCAAGTTGATGGAGCGGCTCGGGCTGACGATCTCGGACTTCGACGTCATCGAGCTCAACGAAGCCTTCGCGGCACAGGCCCTCGCCGTCACCCGCCGGCTCGGGCTTCCCGACGACGCGGAGCATGTGAACCCGAACGGCGGCGCCATCGCGCTCGGCCATCCGCTCGGCATGTCCGGTGCGCGCTTGGCACTGACCGCTGCGCTCGAGCTCCAGGAGCGCAAGGCGCGGCGTGCCCTGTGCACCATGTGCATCGGCGTTGGCCAGGGCATCTCACTCGCCCTCGAGGCAGCTTAAGGAGACCCGCTGTGCTCATTGCCCACCTCGCGCTTGTCATCGCGGCGGTGTTCACGGGCGCAGCGGTCTACATCAACGTCGCCGAGCAGCCGGCACGACTGCTGCTCGACGACAAGTCGCTCCTTGCCGAATGGATGGGCAGCTATCGCCGCGGATTCATGATGCTGGCGAGCTTGGCCGCGCTCGGTACTCTGCTGGGCCTCATTGCCTACGTCGACCTTGGCGACCAGCTGTTGCTGGTGGGCGCGCTGGCCCTGTTCGCCAACTGGCCGCTCACGATCTTTCTCATCATGCCGAGCAACAATGCGTTGATGGCGACGGCTCCTGATGATGCAAGCGCGGAGACGCGCCGGCTCATCGAGCGATGGGGCCGCCTGCATGCCGTCCGCAGCGTGCTCGGCGCGTTTGCAACCATAATTTTCCTATGGGCGCTGCATTGATGAGGAGGAGTCATGCTCGACCTGACGCCAAGGCGAGAGGACCTCGACCCGATCGAGATCGCGTCGCGTGACGAGATCACCGCCCTGCAGCTCAGCCGGCTGAAGCAGACGCTCCGGTACGCCTACGACAACGTTCCGCACTACCGAAAGAAGTTCGACGCTGCCGGCGTCCACCCTGACGACCTGAACGCGCTCGAGGACCTCACGAAATTCCCCTTCACCACGAAGGCGGACCTGCGCGAGAACTACCCCTTCGGCATGTTCGCCGTGCCGCACGATCGCGTGGCAAGAGTGCATGCCTCCTCCGGGACTACCGGAAAGCCGACCGTGGTCGGCTATACCCAGCGCGACGTCGACACGTGGTCCGAGGTGATGGCGCGTTCGATCCGCGCCTCCGGCGGCAGGCCTGGCATGAAGGTGCACGTGTCCTATGGCTACGGCCTTTTCACCGGCGGGCTCGGCGCTCACTATGGCGCGGAACGGCTGGGGTGCACCGTGATCCCGGTCTCCGGCGGGATGA
>JAEZHL010000160.1 GCA_023416575.1 Pseudomonadota bacterium | reverse complement strand
GTGCCGATACAGACGACGAGCGACAACACCACGACCCAGGCCCGATACCAGGGCAGGAACATGAAGCCGAGGTTCGTCCCTCCCGGGATCGGGTTCGTGTACGGCAGGCCCGACGACCCGTAACGCTGGCGGAACAGCCCCTCGATCATCAGAGCAAGGCCGAAGGTGAGCAGCAGGCCGTAGAGATGATCAAGGTTATAGAGGCGTGACAGGAACAATCGTTCCAGCGCGATGCCGAACACCCCGACGATGATGGGCGCGAGGATGAGCGCACCCCAGTAGCCGACCCCCAGGTACTGCAGCAGCATGTACGCCGTGAAGGCGCCCATCATGTACTGCGCGCCATGCGTGAAGTTGATCACGTTCAGCATGCCGAAAATCACCGCCAGCCCGAGGCTCAGCAGCGCATAGAAGGCGCCGTTGATGAGACCGAGCAGCAGTTGCCCGAACAGGGCCTGGGGCGGAACGCCGAGTAGCTCGAACATCCAATTGGGCTCCCGATTGCCTCCTTGCGAGGGCGGTCGTCAGGATCGAGGGGCCGCCGCTCGCATCGCACGCGGCCCCTCGCACCCGATCTCACCGCTCCCGCAGGGGAAGCTCTTCTCCTCAGCCCTTGACGAGCGGGCACTCGCCCTGGTCGACCGGGCGGAACGCCTCGGCGGCCGGGATCGTGGCGCGCACCTTGTAGTAATCCCACGGACCCTTGCTCTCCGCGGGCGACTTTACCTCGAAGAGATACATGTCGTGCACCTTGCGGCCGTCGGGCCGGATGGTGCCCTTGCCGAAGAGCCGGTCATCCGTCGGCATCGACTTCATCTTGTCGACGACCTTCGTGCCATCGTCATCCGTGCCGAGCTCGTGCACGGCCTTGAGGTAATGCAGGACCGATGCGTACACGCCCGCCTGCACCATGGTCGGCTTGTTACCCTTGTTGGCGGCCTCGAACTCCTTGGCGAACGCGCGATTGTTGTCGTTCATGTCCCAGTACCAGGCCTCGGTGAAGATCAGGCCCTGGGCCGTCTGCAGACCGATCGCGTGCACGTCGGTAATGAACATCAGCAGGCCGGCGAGGTTCTGGCCGCCCGAGACAATGCCGAACTCCGCTGCCTGCTTGATCGAGTTGATCGTATCGGCGCCGGCGTTGGCGAGGCCGATGATCTTGGCCTTGGACGATTGCGCCTGCAGCAGGAAGGAGGAGAAGTCCTGTCCGGGGAACGGATGGCGCACCTTGCCCACCACTTTGCCGCCGCTCTTCTCGACCACGGCCGAGGTATCGCGCTCGAGCGCGTGGCCGAAGGCGTAATCCGCGGTCAGGAAAAACCAGCTGTCGCCGCCGGTCTTGACGATGGCGTTGCCGGTGCCGTTGGCAAGCGCCCAGGTGTCATAGGTCCAGTGGACGGTGTTGGGCGTGCACAGCTTGCCGGTGATATCCGACGATGCCGCACCCGAATTCAGGTGAACCTTGTTCTTTTCCTTCGTGATGTTGTGAATGGCCAGCGCCACGGATGACGTGGGCACATCCACGATGACGTCCACCTTATCGACATCGAACCACTGGCGCGCGACGTTGGAGCCGACGTCCGGCTTGTTCTGGTGGTCGGCGAACACGACCTCGATCTTGTCGTGGCACTTGTTCGCCTTGCAGTAATCTTCGATCGCCTTGCGCGCGGCCCAGACCGAGCCCTGGCCCGACAGGTCGGCGTAGGTGCCCGACTGATCGTTCAGCACGCCGATCTTGATGACGCCGTCCGTGAATTGGGCTTGCGCTGCAGACGCGAGAAGGCTCGCGGCTGTAGCCAGCATGAGGGTCCTGAACTTCACTTCCCTTCCTCCTCTTGTCGCTTTCTGGAATTCAGACGCCGAGATAGCTTTCCAGCTTCCCCTTATTTGCGGCGATCTGGTCGTTTTCGAACATGTCAACCACGTGGCCATGCTCGACGATGTAATGGCGGTCCGCCACGGTGGCAGCGAAATGGAAGTTCTGCTCGACGAGCAGGATCGTGAAGCCCCTGTTCTTTAGCTCGCGCAGAATGCGGCCGATATGCTGGACGATGACGGGCGCCAGACCTTCCGTGGGCTCATCCAGGAGGAGCAGGTCGGCCCCCGTGCGCAGGATACGCGCAATCGCGAGCATCTGCTGCTCACCGCCGGACAGCTTCGTCCCCTGGCTGGCGCTCCGCTCACGAAGTCTCGGAAACAGCTCGTAGATTTCCTCGAGCGAAAGGCCACCGGGCTTGAGCACGGGCGGCAGCAGGAGGTTCTCCAGGACATTGAGGCTCGAGAAGATCCCGCGCTCCTCGGGCACGTACGCAATCCCGAGCCGGGCGATACGCTCCGATGGCAAGGAGATCGTCTCCTCACCGTTATAGACCACCGATCCCGTGCGTGAGCGCACGATCCCCATGATGGCCCGCATGGTCGTCGTCTTGCCGACGCCGTTGCGGCCGAGCAGGGTCACGACCTCGCCGCGCGGCACCTCGAACGTCATGCCATGCAGGATGTGGCTCTCGCCATACCAGGCGTTGAGATTACGGACGGCGAGGAGTGGTTGGCTCGCTTCAGGCATGGGCCACTCCGTGTCCGTCACCAGAGCCCATGTAGGCTTCGATCACCTGCGGATTGCGCGAAACCTCCGCATAGGACCCCTCGGCGAGGATCTCGCCACGGGCCAGGACCGTGATGGAGTTGGACAGATCGGCCACGACCGACAGGTTGTGCTCGACCATCAGCACGGTGCGGTTCTGGGCCACGCGCCGGATCAACTCCGAGATGCGGCTGATATCCTCGCGGCTCATGCCCGCCATCGGCTCGTCGAGCAACAGCATCTCTGGATCGAGCGCGAGCGTTGTCGCGATTTCGAGGGCGCGCTTGCGGCCATAAGGCAACTCAGCCGCCTGCAGGTTGGCATACGCCCCAAGCCCCACCTCCTCGAGAAGGTGCAAAGCGCGATCGTTGAGTACGTCCAGCGAGCGCTCCGAACGCCAGAAGTGAAACGAGGTGCCGAGCTTACGTTGCAGCGCAATGCGAATGTTCTCGAGCAGCGTCAGATACGGGAAGGTCGCGGAAATCTGGAAGCTGCGGACGAGCCCCATGCGCGCGATGTCCGCCGGCTTCAGTGCCGTGATGTCCTCGCCCTTGTAGCGGATGACGCCCGTCGTCGGCGCCAGGAACTTGGTAATGAGATTGAAGCATGTCGTCTTGCCGGCACCATTCGGCCCGATGAGAGCATGAATGGAACCCCGCCGAACCTTCAGATCGACGTTCTTGACCGCCCAGAGCCCCTTGAAGTTGATGGACAGATTTTCAGTTTCAATAATGTTGTCGCTGGCCATGCTTCGGGCTTCCGAGCCCTATCCTTGTTCGTTTTCCCTTTACCCTGCCTTTCGGCACAGGTCCCTTTCCTGACATTGTGCAATGCCAGCAAGAACAAGACAATAGTCAGCTTGCGTCGTGCGCGATGCGCCCTTGGTTGGATGGACAAGGAGAGCATAAACGCCTCAGGGTGCTCGGTCCGTCACCTGAGTTGCATCAGAAACAGCGGGCTGCCTGAGCCGGGAAGCGATGAGGGCCGCGACGAAGATGGCGGCCTGCAGCAGAACGATGGCAGGCCCCGTCGCCGCGTCCATGTGAAAGCTCAGGAGCGTGCCGAGCGCACCCGAGCCGATAGCGACGAGAGCGGCGATGAGCAGCATGCGGTCGAAGCGATTGGTGATGAGGTAGGCGGTGGCACCCGGCGCGACCAGCATCGCCATCACGAGAATGATGCCGACCGCCTTCAGCGCCGCGACGATCGCGACCGAGAGCAACACCAGCAGGCCGTAATGGAGCCAGCGCACCGGCAGGCCTACGGCGCGGGCATGCTGCTGGTCGAAGCAGTAGAGCAGCAGGTCGCGCCGCCGGAACAGCACGACGAGCAGAACAAGCACAGCGACCACCGCGATCTCAGTCAGCTCGGCATCGGTGACACCGAGCAGGTTCCCGAACAGGATATGGTTCAGATGCTCGTCGGTATCGACCTTGGTGAACAGCACCAGCCCGAAACCGAACATGCCCGAGAACACGATGCCCATGACCGTGTCCTCGCGAAGCCGGCTGTTCTCCTTGAGATAGCCGGTCAGGGTGGCGCAGGTCAACGCGGCGGCGAACGCTCCGACGGATAGTGGCAGTCCGAGAACGAAGGCCAGCACGATGCCGGGCAGCACGGCATGAGAGACGGCATCGCCCATCAGCGACCAGCCCTTGAGCACGAGATAGCACGACAGCACGGAAGACACCGCGCCGACGAGCACGGCCACCAGCATCGCCTTCTGCATGAAGGGGTAGGCGAGCGGGAGGGCGAAGAAGTCCCACAGGGCGTTCATGGCGAAGGGGCCTCCCCGGCCTGCTGCCGGCGGCGCCGGGCGGCAATGAGACCGTGCTTGGGCGCGAACAGGAATGCCAAAATGAACACGAGTGTCTGCAGTGTGACGATGACACCGCCCGTGGCGCCATCGACGAAGTAGCTGAGGTAGGCGCCGAGGAAGCAGGTCGTTGCCCCGATGGTGACGCTCAGCGCCAGCATGCGGCCGAACCGGTCCGTGATGAGATAGGCCGTTGCTCCGGGCGTGATCACCGTCGCCACCACGTGCGCGGCACCGACTGTCTGCAATGCCGTGACGGCCGAGGCGCTGAGGAGCGAGAAAAAGAGGATCTTGAGGAATGTCGGGTTGAGGCCCACGGCGCGCGCGTGGCTCTCATCGAAGAACACGAGCATCAGGTCCTTCCAGACGACGAGCAGGATCGCCAGCGCCACGGCCGCGACGACGACCACCTGCACCGCGTCCTCGTCCGCGATGCCGAGGATGTTGCCGAGCACGATGGTCTGGACGCTGACCGGAATGGGATAAAGCGAGACGATGAACAGCCCCGCGGCGAAGAATGCAGTGAACACGATACCGATCACCGCGTCTTCCTTGAGCTTCGTCACCTGCCTGATGCCCCACATGCCGAAGGCGGCGATGATGCCGGAGAAGAACGCACCCGCGGCGTAGGGCAGCTGCAGCACATAGGCGATCGCCACCCCCGGCACGACGGCATGCGACAGGGCATCACCCATCAGCGACCAGCCCTTCAGCATCAGGTAGGCCGACAGGAAGGCGCACAGCCCGCCCACGAGCGCGCTGACCCACATGGCCCGCAGCATGTAGCCGTATTCGAACGGCACCCAGAGCTCACTCATGACTGCCATCCGGCCGGCGCGCCTCCCGGGAGTCCTCGCTGCTGCCGTCGCCATAGAAGACGACGGGACGCTCATCGTCGGTCAGGACCGTGACGGCGCGGCGATCCTCATCCTCGTGCAGCTCGGCTCCCTCCAGGCGGAAATGGCGCAGAACGCCGCCGAACGCCCGCTCGAGGTTCGCCTGCGTGAAGGTTTCCGCTGTCGGCCCGGCGGCCAGAACCGTGCGATTGAGCAAGACGACCTGATCGCAGAAGTCGGGCACGCTGCCGAGATTGTGAGTCGAGACCAGCATCAGATGACCGATGCTCCGAAGCTCGCGCAGTAGCCCGATGATCGCCGTCTCGGTCTTCACGTCGACGCCGGTGAAGGGCTCATCGAGCAGAATGATGCCCGCCTCCTGCGCCAGGGCGCGCGCCAGGAACACGCGCTTGCGCTGACCCCCGCTCAGCTCGCCGATCTGGCGCTTGCGCAGATGGGTCATGCCGACCCGGTCGAGCGCGGCCGTGACCTTGCTGCGATCCTCCGCCGACGGGATGCGCAGGAAGCCCATGTGACCGTAGCGGCCCATCATGACCACGTCCTCGACGAGGACGGGAAAGTTCCAGTCCACCTCCTCGCTCTGCGGCACGTAGGCAACGAGGCGCCGTCGCAAGGCTCCCGCGACAGGCAGGCCCGAGATGCGCACCGCGCCACGGGATGGACTGACGAAACCCATGATCGATTTGAACAACGTCGACTTGCCGCTGCCGTTGGGGCCGGCGAGACCGCAGATCGTGCCGGGGCCCAGCGCGAAGCTGACATCGACCAGCGCGGTGTGCCCGTTCTGATAGACGACCGTCAGCCCCTTGGCGGCGATACTCGGCGCGAGTCCGTCGTGAGCATTTCGGGTGGGAGCGAACATGAGATCACGTGTCCCCTGACTGGCGAGAGCGCAGACTTCCGTCATCCCGGTGAGTGCCGGCCCAGCCGGCAGCGGTGGGCGGCGGGAGGCAACTCACTTCGGGATCAAATGTCCGCAGACGGCTGCATCCCGGGCACGAGGCCCGGGATGATACTGCGCTTTTTCGAGTTGCTGAGAGCACTAGAGACCGAAACCCTCGGCGATGGTATTCACCGTCACCTCCAGCAGTTTCAGATAGGTCGGCACGATCCCGCGGGCGTCGCTGAGCGAGTCCACGTAGAGCACGCCGCCGTAGCGGGCGCCGGTTTCCCGGGCGACCTGACGTGCCGGCTTGTCGGAGATCGTGCTCTCGCTGAACACGACCGGCAGCTTCTTCTCACGAACGACGTCGATGACGCGACGGACCTGTTGCGGCGTACCCTGCTCGGCGGCATTGATCGGCCAGAGATAGAGCTCCCGCATCCCGTAGTCGCGGGCGAGGTAGCTGAAGGCGCCCTCGCTGGTGACGAGCCAGCGCTTGTCTTCCGGAATGGCCGCCAGCCGTTTGCGCAGCGGCTCGTCGATCGCCTTGATCCGGGCGGCGTACGCCTCGGCGTTCTTCCGGTAGACCTCGGCATTCGCCGGATCGCGCTCGGACAGCGCCTTGCGGATGTTCTCGACGTAGATGAGCGCGTTGGCGGGCGACATCCACGCATGCGGATTAGGCTTGCCCGTGTAGGGGCCCTCGCGGATGCCCATAGGCTCAATGCCCGCGGTGATGGGGGCGCTCGGCACCCCCTTGATGTTCTCGAAGAACCGCTCGAACCAGCGCTCCAGGTTCATCCCGTTCCAAAGGACGAGATCGGCGGACTGAGCCTTCACGATGTCGAGCGGCGTCGGCTGGTACTCG
>JAEZHL010000114.1 GCA_023416575.1 Pseudomonadota bacterium | reverse complement strand
CCGTGACCGGTTGCGCATTGCTTGACCATGTCGATCGCCGGACTAAATTACCGGCCCGATACCCCGCGAGGACGACCTCGCAGCCAAGGGGCTCCGGCAGGGACGACCCTGCCCTGACAGGGAGAGCCTCATGGCTTGGGTAATGCTGATCTCAGCCGCGCTGTTGGAAATCGTGTGGGCCATCGGCCTCAAGTATACGCACGGCTTCACACGATTATGGCCATCCGTGCTCACACTGCTGGCCATGGCGGCCAGCATGTTCCTGCTGGCCCAGGCGGCGCGCTCGCTGCCGATCGGCACGGCTTATGCGGTCTGGGTCGGCATCGGCGCTGTCGGCACCGCCATCCTCGGGATGGTGCTTCTCGGCGAGTCGCGTGACTGGGCCCGGATCGCCTGCTTGGCGCTCATCGTCACCGGTGTGCTCGGACTGCGGCTCCTCGACCAAGCCTGAAGCAAAAAGCCGCGCTCCGCCGCCTGCCATCGAACAGACGAGGTACGCCTGTTATGCTGACGGGCGGAGCGCTTCGGGAGCGATGATGGACACGAGCGAACCGGCGGCTGTCGTCCGCGTCGCCGCGTCGATGGCCGACATCGATGCCGGCCAGTGGGACGCGTGCGCCAACGGGGACCCGGCCACATACAATCCCTTGGTCAGCCATGCCTTCCTGAATGCTTTGGAGGACGCCGGCACCATCGGCGGGCGCACGGGCTGGCTGCCCCAGCATCTCGTGCTGGAAGGCGCGGACGGCGAGATCGCCGGCGTCGTGCCCTGCTACCTCAAGAGCCACAGCCGCGGCGAGTACGTGTTCGATTACAGCTGGGCCGAAGCCTACGAGCGCGCCGGCGGCGACTATTACCCGAAACTGCAATGCGCGGTCCCCTTCACGCCCGTACCGGGGCCGCGCCTGCTGGCACGACCGGGCCCCGGGCGTGATGAGACTGAGCGCACGCTCGCGGCCGCCGCCGTCACGCTGGCTGAGCAGCTTGGCGTGTCATCGCTGCACATCACCTTCCCGACCGAGGGCGAATGGCAGCGGCTCGGCAAGATGGGCTTTCTCCAGCGCACCGATCAACAATTCCACTGGCGCAACGACGGCTACCAGACCTTCGACGACTTTTTAGCGAGCTTCGCCTCGCGCAAACGCAAAGCCGTCCGCAAGGAGCGGGCGCAGGCCGTCGCCGATGGCATCGAAATCGAGCACGTCACCGGCCGCGACATCCGCGAGGCGCATTGGGACGCATTCTTCGCGTTCTACATGGAGACCGGCTCGCGCAAGTGGGGCAGCCCCTACCTCAACCGCCGCTTCTTCTCGCTGCTCGGCGCGGCAATGGCCAACCGCTGCCTGCTCGTGATGGCGAAGCGGGGCGGCCGGTACGTGGCGGGCGCGCTGAATATGATCGGCGGCGATTGCCTCTACGGCCGCTATTGGGGCGCCATCGAGCACCACCCGTTCTTGCATTTCGAGGTCTGCTATTACCAGGCCATCGCGTTTGCCATCTCCCGCGGCTTGGCGCGGGTCGAGGCCGGCGCCCAGGGCGAGCACAAGCTGGCGCGCGGCTACATGCCGGTGCCGACCTATTCCCTGCATTGGATCGCTGACCCCAATTTCCGCCGCGCCGTCGCCCGCTATCTCGCGGAGGAGCGCCGCGAGGCCGCCGAGCACCGCGCGCTTCTCGCCGCCTACGGACCATTCCGCAAGGCTGATCCGGAGGAGACGATCTAGCGTCGGGTCGTAAGCACCCCCTCGGAGCGCCGGTCATTCAGGACGCGGTTCAATCGCATTTCGATTTCTTCTGAGAGCGGGCCGGGCGAGCAGTCCGCACTGACGTGTTCAGTGCCACGGCGGCGCGAATGAGTGCCTTGAATGCCTCCTCATCGATCACGTCGCCTTCGTGGATATCGATGGCGCGCCTCGCGTTGCCGTCGAGGCTGGCGTTGAACAGCCCTTTAGGGTCGTCCAGCGAGGCGCCCTTGGCGAAGGTCAACTTCACTTCATCCTTGTGCGTCTCTCCGGTGCTTGATGTGCCTCCGGACGCGAGCTAGCGCCGCCGCCAGTCAGAGAGTTCCTCGATACGCGAGTCGATGTGGTGGAAGGATGTTTGTCATAAGCGATGCCTCGGATTCCATTTTAGTAAGCCATATGGATAACTCTTATTGACACCCCTCGGCGCACCTCCTATAGTTAGCCACATGGATAACTCATCATCGCATCTTGACCATGTGTTCGGCGCTCTTGCGGACCCGACGCGGAGAGCGATCCTTGCGCGCCTGGGCGAGGGGGAGGCGTCGGTCGGGGAACTCGCCCGACCATTTGCCATGGCGCTGCCCAGCCTGATGAAGCACATCCGCGTGCTGGAAGCTGGCGGCCTCGTGGAGTCCGAGAAGAATGGGCGTGTTCGGACCTGTCGATTGAAACCAGCTGCCCTGACGCAGGCCGAACGTTGGCTGCTCGAGCAGCGCGCGGTTTGGGAGGCCCGTCTCGATCGCCTCGAAGCCTATGTGAACGAGATCGAGAAGAAGCCGCGGAAGAGAGGTCGAGATGGTTGACCTACCCAAACGGCAGAATCCATTCGCTTCGTGAAGATCTCCACGAACTCAAGCGTCCTCAGCGCTACCGTCGCATCCTCATCCCAATCAAAGGATCTGATCATGACCTCGTCCACCAACCCCGCGCTTGACCAATGGGCGCTTGATCGCGAAATCGTCCTCTCGCGGGTGATACGAGCCCGTCGCGATGTCGTGTTTTCGGCGTGGACCGACCCACAACATCTGCCGAAATGGTTCGGACCGGCCGGTTTCGAAATCGAGACAAAGGAGATCGACATCCGCGTTGGTGGGCTGTGGCGCTTCGATATGATCGCGCCCAACGGCAGGCGCTATACCAACCGCATGCAATTCCGTCGTATCGAGCCACCGACCCTGATCGAGTTTGATCACGGAGCCGATGACAACGATGATCCGGGGCAGTTTCGGACGACGATCACGTTCGACGAGCAGAGCGACGGCAAGACAGTGATCACCCTGCGTCAGTTGCATCCAACCAAGGCTCAGCGCGATGCGGGCATCGGCTTTGGCGCAGTCGAATACGGCTACCAGACGCTCGAAAAGCTCGCGCGCCATGTCGAGTCCTTGCCTGCATAAAGCGTCTGCTGCGGGATTGGAACCGGCAGTAGTTCGACCAAAGCAGGAAGCGGAGTTGGGTCAGGAGCGGACAACCCTGCCTGAGGGCAATCAGAAATCTTAGCGCGCGGGCAATCCGTTCATCACGGTCTTCGTGCTCGCGGGCTAATGTCTTGGCGCCCCGCAAACCTCACACACGCACCTCC
>JAEZHL010000049.1 GCA_023416575.1 Pseudomonadota bacterium | reverse complement strand
GCGGCGGACGTATTTCTCGCGAGCCGCTCCCATCCGCGCGGTGCCACTTTGATAATATCACATGCAACCCGTCTGCAGGTTGCGCTCGCGCGCATTGAAGCGGGCATCGGCGACTGCCCGGTCGCGGTCCGGGTGCCCGAAGGCTTCGCCTGGTATGCGCTCTACCCTGACAGTTATGCGCAAACCGCCGAGCATTGGGCGCGGCACGTCGGCGAACGTGGCGCGAATGTCTCCGTCATCGGGCTGCGCAGTATCGGGACAGCCCTCGGCGCTGTCGTGGCGCAGGCATTGCGGAACAACGGATGCGAGGTCACGGCGTGCCTCAGCCTGCGGCCATCGGGGCCGCCGTTTGATCGCACGGCGGAGCTGCCCGTGGGTTTCGCTCCCGCACGGCAAAATATCATCGTTGACGAAGGTCCTGGGCTGTCCGGAACATCCGTGGTCGCCGTCGCTCGCGCGCTACTCCGAGCCGGTGCCCGGATGGAAACCATCCATTTCTTCCCGGGGCACCGCAACGGTCCCGGTCCCAAGGCCGACGAGAACGTCCGGAGCTGGTGGCGCGGGCCACGCGTTTGGGCGACGGACCTCGACCAAACGATCGTCGAGGGAAAGCTTCTCCCCGAGACCCTGGCTTCGTTCGTCGAGACCTGCACCGGTGATCGCGCGATCGGCTCTGCCGCGCCGCTCGGCACCGTGGGCTGGCAGTCCCTGGCCGGGTTGGCCGAGCTCCCGCGTGCGGCGGCACCGGGGCTCGAGACCCCCAAAAAGCTCGTTCGGCTGCGTTCCGGGCGTGCCGTGGTGCTGAAGTTTGCCGGATTTGCCCTGACCGGCGCCGAAGCGCCGCCACGGTGCGAGGCATGCGGTATCGAGGAGATCGCCCCCATTGGCTCCTGCCATGGATGGGTTGCGACGCCTTGGGTCGAGGGCGACCGCCTTACCCCTGCGGATGCAGATGTGCCGTTCCTGAGAAACCATCTCGGCCCATGGATTGCTGGCCGCGCCGGGGATTGGATGAACGGAGCTGACCTCGATGACGCCTTTTCGCGGATCGAGGCAGCACTCGAGGCTTGGATCATTCCTCGCGACGGGCCGGCAGGCGTGCGCGGTATCGAGCGTCTCGCTGGGCGCGCATCGGCGTTCCTGCGGTCGCAGCCGCAACGATGCTGCGGCGACGGAAGATTGGCGCCGCACGAGTGGATACGCACACCCGGCGGCGCCATTACCAAGGTCGATGCCTGGGGCCATGACCGCGACCACACCTGGGTCGGGCGCCAGCCGCTCGCATGGGACCTGGCCGGTGCCGAGATCGAATGGCAGTTGAAGGACGGGCAGGTAGACGCCCTGTGTGCTTCCATCGAGGCGCGCACCGGGACCCGATATCCAGAACCCGTCCGCGCCTTCTACACGGCCGGATACTGCGTCTTCAGGGCCGCCGCGGCCCACCACTGCGCGATGATCAGCACCGACACCGGCATTCGGGCGCGGCTGCTCGCGGCAAGCGGCTGGTATGAGCGCCGGATGAGAGCCGCATTGGCATCGCTCACTCCGGAGCTCGCGCTGTCATGATGCGCGCTGAGCCACGGCTCTACATCTTCGATGCAGACGGAACGCTGCGCTGGACGACGGTCGACGGGCAGAAGTATCCGCTGCGAACCTCGGAATGGCGACTGATGCCCAACGTGGCGGATCGGCTGTCCGCCATTCCCTGGTCGCCCGACGGTCCGTGGCTCGCCATCGCGTCCAACCAGAATGGCGTGGCCGAGGGCCTGCTGGACGAGGCGACGGCGCGGGCGTTGATCGCGGATATGCTCGTCGCGGCGCTCGGGCGCGTGCCCGAGAGAACGATTGTCGAGCTTTGCATGTGCAGGGAGCAATCGGAGTGCGATTGCCGCAAACCGGCGCCTGGATTGCTTCTCCGGCTGCTCGACGCTCACCGGCTCGCACCCCATGAGGCCGTGTTCGTTGGCGATCTACAGATCGATGCAGAGGCCGCGCGGCGCGCGGGCATTCCATTCGTGTGGGCCCACGACTTCTTTCGGCGTTGACCAACTTCCACGGCGCCGAACGTGAAGAGCCCAGCGGATAAGTCCGCCGGGCTCGACCGATCTGCGGTCTCAGGGGCAAACAATTGCGTGCGGTCGGACCGTAGGGCGTCTGCGGAGCATGCTGCTCACGCACCCCGATCAGGTCACGCATCCGCGACTGGCCCATGCCGTCGAGATCAGGCTTGCGATGATCGCCGCGGCGCAACGCCGGAGCGGGGTCCACACTCATCCCGTACGCGCCAGGGCTCCGGTTGCGGCGACGAACAGGATGATGGCAGAGAGTCGGCTCGAACAGTTCCTGCCAGCAGGCAGCGTACGGAGCCAAGACTAGCCGGCCCTTCCGGGAGCCGTGCCGCCAATCATCGTGCAATTTTCAGAATGTCTGGTTCGGGCCATCCCGCAGAGTACTGCGATCAGCAGCACCGGCCGGACGGCCTATATTGGCCCGGTGGGAACATTTTCTTAGACCTCCTTTCGAAGGATGCCCGATGATGGGCAATTGCGGCGGCAACTGTCAAATCAAATCGCCGCCGCACTGCGTCATGACTTCCGGAGTCAGGCAGCGAGCCCGCGCTTTTTCAGCAATCCTTCGACGCTCGGCAGCCGGCCACGGAATGCGACGTAAGCCTCGTCCTCCTTCCGCAATCCACCGGCCGCGTAGATGAACTGCTTGAGGCGCTGGGCCACCTCCGGATCGAACACGTCCCCCGTTTCCTCGAATGCGGCGAACGCATCGGCATCGAGCACCTCGGACCACATGTAGCTGTAGTATCCGGCCGAGTAGCCATCGCCCGAGAAGATGTGCGCGAAGTGCGGCGTGCGATGCCGCATGACGATCTCGCGCGGCATGCCGATGCGCGCCAGGGCTTTGCGCTCGAACTCCACCGGCTCCTCGTCAGTGTAGAGCTGCGAATGGAAATCGATGTCGACGATCGCTGAGCTGACGTATTCGACCGTCGCGAAGCCCTGATTGAACGTGCTGGCGGCCCTGAGCTTCTCGATCATCTGTTGCGGCATCGGCTCACCCGTCCGGTAGTGGCGGGCGAA
>JAEZHL010000412.1 GCA_023416575.1 Pseudomonadota bacterium | reverse complement strand
GTGGCTACGGGCTGCTGCCGCTGCTTTGGGGAACGCTGCTGGTCTCCTTCATTGCCATGATCGTCGCAGTGCCGATCGGCCTGATGACTGCGATCTACATGGCCGAGTATGCCTCGCCGCGTCTGCGTTCGTTCGCCAAGCCCGTGATCGAGGTGCTCGCTGGCATCCCCACCATCGTCTATGGCTTCTTCGCGCTGACTGTGGTCGGCCCCTTCTTCGTTGGGCTCGGTGCACTGGTGGGCCTCGAGGTCCGCGCTACGAGTGCGCTGACGGCGGGTGTCGTCATGGGGATCATGATCATTCCCTTCGTCTCCTCGCTGTCGGATGACATCATTACGCAGGTGCCGCGCGCTATGCGGGACGGCTCCTTGGGGCTTGGCGCGACGCAATCGGAAACGATCAAGCGCGTGGTGTTGCCGGCAGCCTTGCCCGGCATCGTCGGCGCGTTCCTGCTCGCTGTGAGCCGGGCGATCGGTGAGACCATGATCGTCGTGCTGGCGGCAGGAAATGCCCCGGTCCTCCAGGCCAATCCGCTGCAGGCCATCTCCACCGTCACGGTGACGATCGTGAATCAGCTCACCGGCGATATCGACTTCACGAGTCCGCAGTCGCTCGTTGCCTTCGCGCTCGGCCTGACGCTGTTCACCATGACACTGGGGCTCAACGTCGTGGCGCTTTATGTCGTCCGCAAATATCGGGAGCAGTACGAGTGAGCACAGCGACGGATATTGCCGCTGATCAGCCGCCGGGGCCCGAGTACGAGACGACGGCCAAGGTGCGCGCCTCGATTGCGCGCCGGCAGGCTGCCGAGCGGAGATTTCGCTTCATCGGACTTGCCGCGATCATTCTCGGACTCGGGTTTGTCGCGCTGCTGTTTGCTTCGATCCTCTCCAAGGGTCTTCCAGCCTTCTGGCAGGCGAGCATTAAGGTTCCGATCAATCTCGACCCGTCGGTCATCAAGATCAAACCCCGCCCGGAGCGGCAGCCGGGCCAATCCGTCGCGAGCTATGATACCGAGGTGCTGGCTTGGCGGACATCGCTCGCCAGCGTCAACTGGGGCCGGCTGATCGAGAACGGTCTGCTGGCCGAGCTGCCGCCGGACGCTGCGCAGAAGCGCCGCGAAGTTCAGAAGCTGGTGGCGAGCGGCGAGCGCTTCCGTCTTCGCGACATCGTGGCTTCCGATCCCAGCCTCATCGGCCGGACCGTCTCGATCGATCTGGTCGCCGATGCCAATGTCGATGTCTGGGTCAAGGGCAATATCGACCGGTCGTTGCCTGATGCGCAGCTTCCGTTGACGCCAGCCCAGCGGAGCTGGGTCGCGATCCTGCAGGAAAAAGGGCTTCTGCAGCAGACGTTCGCGACGGGATTGTTCTTCAACGTCGATTCCCGATCCTCGCCAGCCACGGCGGGCCTTGCCGGCGCATTCGTCGGATCGCTCTACATGATGCTGATCGTGATTGGGCTGTCGGTGCCGATCGGGGTGGCGGCGGCGGTATATCTGGAAGAGTTCGCGTCGAAAAACCGCTTCACCGACCTGATCGAGATCAACATCAACAATCTTGCTGCGGTCCCCTCGATCGTCTTCGGACTGCTGGGGGCAGCGGTGTTCATCAACTGGCTGCGGTTGCCGCTGTCGGCACCGCTGGTCGGCGGCCTCGTGCTGACGCTGATGACGCTGCCGACCATCATCATCGCCACGCGCTCTACGCTGCGGGCCATTCCGCCGTCGATCCGCCAGGCCGCGATCGGCCTCGGCGCATCGCGCGTGCAGACGGTGACCCATCACGTGCTGCCGCTGGCACTCCCCGGCATCCTGACTGGGGCGATCATCGGCGTCGCTCAGGCGCTGGGTGAGACGGCGCCGCTGCTGCTGATCGGGATGAGCGCTTTCGTTGCCAACGTACCTGCCACGCCGCTCGATCAGTCTTCCGCGCTGCCGGTCCAGATCTACCTGTGGCAGGGCAACGAGCTGCGCAATTTCTTCGAGGCCAGGACTTCGGCCGCCATCATCGTCCTGTTGTCGCTGATGATCGGTTTGAACGGCCTTGCAATCTTCCTGCGCCGACGCTTCGAGAAAAGATGGTGAGAAATCATGCGCGCTGACGTCGAACCCATCGTGAAAGGCTTTTCCGCCAGAGTCTCGCTGCCGGCCGTGATGCAACAGCCCGGTGCTCGCGCCAGAGAAGTGAAAGTCAGCGCGCGAGACGTCAGCGTTTACTACGGACAAAAGCGGGCGCTGAGCTCCGTGTCGATCGATGTCCTCGGGCGGTCGGTGACCGCGTTCATCGGGCCATCGGGTTGCGGCAAGTCGACCTTCCTGCGCTGCTGCAACCGGATGAATGACACCATCGTGGGGTGCCGCGTTGAAGGCACGATCTTGCTCGACGGGGTCAGCATCTACGATCCCGCGATCGATGTGGTTCAACTCCGCGCGCGCGTCGGCATGGTGTTCCAGAAGCCGAATCCCTTCCCGAAGTCGATCTTCGAGAACGTCGCCTATGGCCCGCGCATCCATGGGCTTGCGCAATCGAAGGCCGAGCTTGCGGAGATCGTCGAGACGAGCCTGCGCAAGGCGAGCCTGTGGGACGAGGTCAAGGATCGCCTCAATGATGCGGGCACTGGCCTTTCCGGCGGCCAGCAGCAGCGGCTGTGCATCGCGCGGGCCATCGCGGTCAGCCCGGAGGTGATCCTGATGGATGAGCCTTGCTCGGCGCTCGACCCGATCGCGACGGCGAAGATCGAGGAGCTGATCGACGAACTGCGGGAGAACTACTGCATCATCATCGTGACCCACTCGATGCAGCAGGCAGCCCGCGTCTCGCAGCGGACGGCATTTTTCCATCTCGGCCAGCTGATAGAAGAAGGCGATACGGCCGAGATCTTCACCAATCCCAAAAACAGGCAAACCCAGGACTACATTACCGGTCGCTATGGGTGAGGCCGTCGGAGGAATGGAGCCAAGCGATGAAGGAACATATCGTACGCTCGTATGAGGAGGAGCTGGCGCTCCTCGACAGGAAGATCGCGCAAATGGGCGGGCTGGCGGAGGAAGCGCTCGGCCAGGCCTTCGACGCGCTCGAGAAGCGCGATCCAGCGCTGGCCGAAGCCGTGATCAAATCCGACAAGGCCATCGATCGACTGCAGCGGGATATCGAGGAGCAGGTGATCATGATGATCGCCCTGCGCCAGCCCCTCGCGAACGATCTGCGTCAGGTCATGGCAGCGATGCGGATCACGTCCGATCTGGAGCGGATCGGCGATCTTGCCAAGAACACCGCCAAGCGCGCTCTCGCCGTCGCCCAGGAGCCCTATCCGAAGCCGATCTTGTCCGGTCTGCGCAACATGGTGGAGCGGGCGCTGAAGCAGCTCAAGGATGTGCTCGACGCCTTTGCGGAGCGCAACAGCGAGCTTGCGCTCTCGGTTTGGCGTGACGACGAGCAGATCGACGCGATGTACAACTCCGTCTTCCGCGAGCTGCTGACCTACATGATGGAAGATCCGCGCAATATCGGATTGTGCACGCACCTGCTGTTCGGCGCCAAGAACATCGAGCGCATCGGGGACCACACCACGAATATCGCGGAGGACGTGCACTACATGGTTCACGGGCAATCCATCACCGACGATCGCCCGAAGGGGGACCAGACGAGCTCGACGTTGATTTCGCACCAGTAGGCAAGAGCGCCCGGGATACGTCATGGCTGCCAAGGTTCTGATCGTGGAGGACGAAGCGCCGCTGGCCGAGCTGCTGCGCTACAATCTCGAGGCCGAAGGCTTCGAGGTCAGTCATGCGGGCACGGGTGAGGAAGCGGAGCTTGTCGTGTCGGAGGATCGGCCGGACCTCATCGTGCTCGACTGGATGCTCCCTTCCGTTTCCGGCGTCGAGTTGTGCCGGCGGATCAGGGCGCGTCCGGAGACACGGGCCATTCCCATCCTGATGCTGACCGCGCGGGGCGAGGAGAGCGACCGCATCCGCGGGCTCTCGACGGGCGCCGACGACTATGTCGTGAAGCCGTTCTCGCTGCCCGAGCTGATGGCGCGGGTGAAGGCGATCCTGCGCCGGGCGGCACCGGACCGGATGGCCGATGTGCTCCGGGCGGCGGAGATCGAACTCGACCGTGCGGCCCATCGGGTGACGCGCGGCAGCCGCGAGGTGCGGCTCGGGCCGACCGAGTTCCGTCTGCTCGAGTACATGATGGAAAGCCCCGGGCGGGTGCTATCGCGCGAGCAGCTTCTGGACGGCGTCTGGGGACGAGATGCCTACATCGACGAGCGCACGGTCGATGTCCACATCGGCAGGCTGCGAAAGGCGCTCGTGCGGGGCAAGGAACGTGATCCGATTCGGACCGTGCGTGGCGCTGGCTATGTCTTCGGGGAGCGCCGGCCGTCGTAACAGGGCGTCAAAAGACCGCATATAAAGTTGGCGGCCGAGTAGCACGAAACAGTTAACGAAGCTTGACTGGTCGAAGTGCCGGTCGCGTTAACTGTTCAACCCTTCTTTTTTTGTGAAGATTGTGTTAGATTACTTCTTGCGTAAGTGTAACTGAAACGAACGAGGAACGCTGAGCCGGTCACCCGCGCTCGCGTCGTGTTTGCCTGGATGACCCACACCGCGCTGCATGGTCTGCGGGGCTTAAAGCGCGGAACGCTCGCCAAGTCATCGATGCTGAAAGGCAAGCTATGTCCCACACGCGGGCCGTAGCTAGTTAAGGCGCGCTCTGGCCGACGGCAACCTTGTCGGCGAATTGATCTTGTCACCTCGCCCCGATCGAGGGCGGGATGGCGACCGGTCTGAAGACCGGGCGCGGGTCGCTGGAGAGTGAGATAACGAAAATGGCGCAGAAGAAAAAGGTGCTCGTGACGACCGAGAGCGCGAGGGGAAGTGCCAAGACCGCCAAAGCTGAACGCGAGCCGAAGTCGGTCGCAGCAAGCAAACAGGCGGGCGGGCCTTCTTCCGCAAAGGTCAAGGCGGAAGCCGAAACTCTGGCCAAGAAATCAAAAGTGAGTACAGGCGAATTGTCTAATACAGCAGCAGTGAACACGAAAGCCACAGCCATCAAGACCGAAGCGGAGAAATCCACTGCCGAAGCACCGAAGGCCGGTGTGAAGGCAGCGGCTGCCCCCTCCCGCAAGGCAGTCGAGAAGCCGTCCGGCGCAGCTGCGGGCAACTCGCGCGTCGGCCGGTCGGCGCCGGTTCAGCAGCGGACTGCAGCGATGGCGAAGCCGACCCAGGCCAAGATTTCCGCTCCGGTCGCGCCCAAGGACGCTGCCGCCAAGGCTGATCCCAAGAAGTCCGTTCAGCAGCGGCATGGCTTTAAGATGAACGAGTATATCGTTTATCCGACCCATGGCGTCGGTCGCATCGTCGGCATCGAGGAGCAGGAAATTGCCGGCATGACGCTCGAGCTGTTCGTCATCACGTTCGAGAAGGACAAGATGACGCTGCGCGTACCAACGGGCAAGCTGGAGAGCGTCGGCATGCGCAAGCTGGCCGATGAGGACATTGTCGGCAAGGCGATGGAAACCCTCAAGGGTCGCGCCCGCATCAAGCGGACAATGTGGAGCCGCCGCGCCCAGGAATATGAGGCGAAGATCAACTCGGGTGACCTCGTCGCGATCGCCGAAGTGGTGCGTGACCTCTATCGGTCCGAGTCGCAACCGGAGCAGTCCTACTCCGAGCGCCAGCTCTACGAGGCGGCACTGGATCGCATGGCGAGAGAGATCGCCGCCGTCGAGAAGCTGGACGAGCGCGGTGCCGTGCAGCGGATCACCGACGTCCTCTCGAAGAGCGCCCGCGGCCGTCGCCCGGCTACCGAGGGTGCTGATGACGACGAGGACGCCGAGGAGATCCAGGCCGCCTGATAACGGCGGGACGTGATGCGGTCCTCACGGCCGCGCTCGCAAGTGAATGAGCTTTCGACTGGCCCGTTGCCATCTGGCGGCGGGCCAGTCGCGTTTTGCGGGGTGGCTCTAAGCCACGCCGATCCGAAGCAGGTCGTGGATGTGCACGATCCCGATCGGCCTGCCCTTCTCCACCACGAACAGAGCGGTGATGCGGGCAGCATTGATCGTCTCGAGAGCCGCCGAGGCGAGCGTTCCGGCGCTGACGGTCTTGGGGTTCCGCGTCATCACGTCACACACCCGGGTCGTCAGAAGGTTCTCGCCCATGTGTCGGCGCAGGTCGCCGTCAGTGACGATCCCCACGAGCACACCATCCGCGTCCACCACGCCGAGGCAGCCGAAGCTCTTGTGCGTCATGGTGACGAGGGCGGCGCTCATCGGCTCGTCTTCGGACGCGAGTGGCAGCCGGTCCTCCTTGTGGATGACGTCGGCAACGAACTTCAGCTGCGCGCCGAGCGAGCCACCGGGATGGAAGATCTTGAAATCGTGTGCCGTGAAGCCCTTGGCCTCGAGCAGCGCGATCGCGAGGCAGTCGCCCAGAGCGAGCTGCATGGTGGTGGACGTCGTCGGCGCCAGTCCATGGGGGCAGGCCTCCTTAGCGCGCGGCAATTCCAGGACCACGTCCGACGACTGCCCGAGCGCCGAGTCGCGCCGTGACGTGATCGCGATCAGCGGCACCTTGAAGCGGCGCGAGTAGGTGATGATGTTTCCAAGCTCGGCTGTCTCGCCGGACCAGGACATCGCCAGGACGACATCCTCGGTCGTCACCATGCCCAGGTCGCCATGAGCGGCCTCGCTCGGATGCACGAAGAAGGCGGGCGTGCCGGTCGAGGCGAGTGTGGCAGCAACCTTCTGCCCGATGTGACCGCTCTTGCCGATTCCCGTGACGATGACGCGCCCGCGTGCGGCGACAATGGTCCGGACTGCGCGGCTGAAGTCTGCAGCGAGCGTGGATTTCAACGCTGAGGCGAGGGCCGCCAGCCCATCAGCCTCGATCTCCAAGGTGCGGATGCCGCTGGCTACGGCCCGTGCTGCTGCGTCCGTGTCGACGGCGATGTTTCGCCCGTCACCATTGCCGGCGCCAGCCACGCCGATCCCGTTCGAGATCTGCCCCTGCTGAAGCGCCGTCGATTGCGTCGTCATTGCCGTGTAAACCCCCCGGCCAAGATCAGTGCCACGGACGTGGACTCAAATACCGGTGCTTTTGTGTCTATCAAAGCTCCGGCGTCCGGCAAACGACCGCGCGTGGTTGAGGAGGGACTTCTACCGTCTGGTTGACGTCAGGCAACCACTGAGTGCTGCAGCCTCATGACGCTGGCGCGCTTTCGTCAGTGAAAGTGGCTTGCTACAGTCGCCATCGGCCTGATCCAGAGAAGGGATTTGCGAATGGCGCTCGACGTTCATCCGTTCTCCAATCGCGGGAAGCGCCCGCATGTCGAAGGTGACTTCAAGCGGGAGGAGGTGGGGCTCGCCAACCGCAATTCCGGCCTGCCGCTCGAGGCGCTGCGCTACGACCTGACGCCCGCTGGCCTCCATTATCTTCTAATCCATTTCGACATTCCCCATGTCGCATCAGCGGACGCGTGGCGGGTCCGCGTGGGCGGCCGCGTGAAGCGGCCGTTCGAGGTGTCGCTGGCGGAGATCGTGCAGCTTCCGCAACGAACACTGACGGTGACGCTCGAATGCGCAGGCAACGGGCGGGCCAAGTTCCATCCTCGCGCGCAAAGCCAGCCCTGGGAGAACGGCGCAGTCGGAACGGCGGAATGGACCGGCACACCGTTGCGCCACCTGCTCGAGCGCGCTGGCCTGGCCGACGATGCAGCCGACGTGGCGTTCTTCGGTGCCGACCGCGGCTTCGACGCTGGCGTCGAGCACGATTACGGCCGCAGCTTGAAGCCCGATCTCGCCATGTCCGACGACGTGCTGCTCGTTCACAGCATGAACGGCCAGCCGCTGCTGCCGCAGCACGGTTTCCCACTGCGTCTGATCGTGCCCGGATGGTTCGGCATGGCCAGCGTCAAGTGGCTGAACCGCATCGAGGTTCTGGACCGGCCTTTCGACGGTTTCCAGCAGGTCGAAACCTATGTCTATCGCCAGCAGAGGGGCGATGTCGGCGTGCCCGTCACGCATATGCGCGTGAAGTCGCTGATGGTGCCGCCCGGCATCCCGGACTGGTACACCCGCCGCCGTCTCGTCGACCAGGGGCCGGTCGAGCTCTTCGGTCGGGCATGGTCCGGGGGCAGTGTTCCCGTTGCCAGGGTTGAGGTGGGCGTCGACGGCGTCTGGCACGAGGCGCAGCTCGATCCTGCCGCCCCAAGTGCATATGCCTGGCGTGGGTGGCGCTTCAATTGGCAGGCGACGCGCGGAAATCACGAGCTCGCCTGCCGGGCCACCGACGCGGCCGGCAACGTGCAGCCGCTCGAGCCGCCCTGGGACACCAGCGGTTTTGGCAATAATGCGGTGCATTCCGTAGCAGTGACGGTTCGCTGATGATGCGCTAACGTTGCGTCGAAATAAGAACGATGTGGGATGGACGCCAGTGAGTGAAGAGACGGGGGGCACCGCCTGTCCGAGCGTCGAGGTGCTGATCTGGCGTGGCCGTGAGGATGGCCACTATCAGCGTTTCACGGTGCCGTTGCGCGAGAGCCAGACAGTGCTCGACATCGTGACCTGGGTTCAGCGCAACGCTGATCCGACGCTCGCCTATCGCTTCGCGTGCCGGGTCGGCATGTGCGGATCCTGCGCCATGACGGTGAACGGCCGGCCGCGCTGGACGTGCCGCACGCATGTTTCCAACGTCGTCGAGAACGGAACGCTGGAGATTGGGCCGCTCGCCAATCTGCCGGTGATCAAGGATCTCACGACCGACATGGCGCCGTTCTTCGAGAAATGGCAGCAGGCCAAGGCTCGCTTCGCGCCGTCGCAGACGCGGCACGATCCGGTCGCTGCCATCTCGCCTGAGAGCCCCGAGCGGATGGCTGTCGACGAGGCGATCGAATGCATCAATTGCGCCGTCTGCTACGCGGCTTGCGATACGGCGCGCTGGAACGACGACTATCTCGGCCCGGCCGCATTGAACCGCGTCTGGACGCTCGTCAATGATCCGCGGGACGCGGGCCAGGCCGAGCGCCTGAAGGCCGTCACGGCAGAGGGCGGCTGCCAGAGCTGCCATTCGCACCAGTCCTGCGCCGAGGTCTGCCCCAAGTCACTCAACCCCACCGCTTCCATAGCGGGCCTCAAGCGGCGCGCCATGATGGCGTATCTGAAGGGGGAGCTGTGATGGTGGCGGGCATGGAGTACCCCGCAGTTTTCGGGAGGTCCGGGCAATGAACCTCCGCCTTTACATCCTCCAGCGCCTGACGGCGGCGCTGATGGTGCCGCTGATCGCCGGCCATCTCATTGTCATCTTCTATGCAACGTCGAACGGCCTGTCGGCCGCAGAAATTCTCGGCCGCACGCGTGGGAGCGCCGGCTGGGCGATGTTCTACGGCCTCTTCGTCGTTCTCGCGGCCACGCATGGCGCCATCGGTGTCCGCTCGGTCCTGCGCGAGTGGACGACTTTCAGATCCGGGATGCTCGACGCGCTGATGTGGGCGTTCGGCCTGCTGCTCGTGCTGCTCGGAGGGCGAGCCGTCTTCGCCGTGGTGATGTGATTGGACTGCAATGACGATACCCATTGAGCACACGCGAACGACGGCGCATCGGCGCAGCGGGCTGTGGATCGCGGCCCTGGTGCATCGGATTTCCGGCGTTGCACTCGCTTGCTTCCTGCCGCTGCACTTCCTGGCGCTGGGCTTGGCGATCGAGGGCGAGGCTCGGCTCGATGGCTTCCTGTCATGGGCGGACCAGCCGGTCGTCAAGTTCGCGGAGGCGGGGCTTGTGTTCCTCCTGACGGTGCACCTGCTCGGCGGGCTGCGCATTCTCGTGATCGAGAACCTGGGCTGGCGGCCGATTCAGAAGTTCGTCGCAGCCGCGATCGCCGTTGCGGCGGCGCTGCTCGCCTTCCTTTTCCTCTTGCGCGTGAGCTGAGGCCGCCATGCTCGAACGGTCGAGAACGGACATCCTGATCCTCGGTTCGGGAGGTGCCGGATTGTTCGCGGCGCTGCACGCACATCAAGCCGCGCCACACGCGACGATCACGGTCGCCACCAAGGGGCTGCTCGGAAAGTGCGGCTGCACGCGCATGGTGCAGGGTGGCTATAACGTGGCGCTGCACAAGGGCGACTCCGTCGAGCGCCATTTCATGGACACCATCGAGGGCGGCAAGTGGCTGCCGAACCAGGAGCTCGCCTGGACCTTGGTGACGCGCGCCATCGAGCGCGTGCGCGAGCTGGAGAACGAGATCGGCTGCTTCTTCGATCGTAATCCTGATGGCTCGCTGCACGGCAAGGCGTTTGCCGGCCAGACCTTCGATCGTACCGTGCACAAAGGCGACCTCACCGGCATCGAGATCATCAACCGGCTCATGGAGCAGGTGTGGGCGCGGCCGATTCAGCGACTCGAGGAGCATCGGGCCATCGCGCTGATCAAGGACAAGATCGGCGAGTCGATCTCTGGCGTGCTGATGATCGACATTCGCACCGGTATCTTCCGCTTCGTCGAGGCGAAGGCCGTGCTGCTGGCGACGGGCGGCGGACCGACGATGTACCGCTATCATACGCCGTCGGGTGACAAGAGCATGGACGGCCTCGCGATGGCGCTCCGCGCCGGGCTGCCACTGCGCGACATGGAGATGGTGCAGTTTCACCCGACGGGGCTGCTGGCCGGACCCGACACGCGCATGACCGGAACGGTGCTCGAGGAGGGATTGCGTGGCGCCGGTGGGCATCTGCTCAACGGCAACATGGAGCGGTTCATGGAGCGCGTCGACCCCAAGGCCGAGCGGGCGACGCGGGATAGGGTCAGCCAGGCGATCTACGCCGAGATGCGCGCGGGCCGCACGACGAAGCATGGTGGCGTCTACATCAAAATGAGCCATCTCGG
>JAEZHL010000384.1 GCA_023416575.1 Pseudomonadota bacterium | reverse complement strand
ATAGCCCGTCACGGTCAGCCCATCCGCCACGACGCGGTCGAACATCTTGCGGCGGGACTCCTCGGCCATGCTGGCGTCCTGGTCGAATGCCGCGTGCCAGCCAGGATTTCGCACGAACAGCGCCGGGACGTTGGAGACATCACCCAGCACCATGAGCTGATCATTGCCCGAGCTGACGAGGAAGCTCGTGTGTCCTGGCGTATGGCCATTGGTCGGCACCGAATGGATGCCCGGTGCAACCTCGGTGTCGTTCTCCACCTGCTTGACGTTCTTCCAATTCGGTAGCGTCGCCTGGAGGCGCTTTGCCAGACCCTGCCGCGCCTCGGGCATCTTGGCCGTCACTGAAGCATCGGTCCAATACTTGTACTCAGCCGCTGGCACGAGGATCTCGGCGTCCGGGAACACTTGCGCGTTCGTATCCTTCGCCATCAGACCGAAGACGTGATCGGGATGGAAGTGCGTCATCACGATCGTCGAGATACTTTTTGGGTCGATCCCGGCGGCCTTCATACTCTCCTTCATCATCAGACCCGCCGTCGGCGCTGCCTGCCCGCCGGTGCCGGCATCGAACATCACCGTTTTGCCTCCGCTCCGGACAACAGTGACGGTGAACGTGATCGGCACATGCGCATCGGGAAGATTGCCTGCCTGCAGCGCCTTCTTGGTATCCTCGATCGTGGCATTCTTGATGAAGGCAGCATCGTGCGCCTTCTGCCAAATGCCGTCATAGAGCTGGGTCACCTCGAGATCGCCGATTTTGAAGCGGGCGAATTTCGGCATTTCGGCGCCGGTTTGAGCCTCGGCAGAGCCGATGAAAGCCATCGGTCCCTTGAGGCCGAACGCTGCCGTAGCGGCTGCTGCGGACACCACGAAGCTGCGACGAGACAACACGTGCATTCTTGGTCCTCCCGACTGAACAGGATGTTCACGTTGTATCGGATTGCGATGGGGCCGGAGCGTACGCGTGCGGCTGCAGGAGGCAAAGCACATCGCGTTGCATCACGCACTTTTGAAAGATCGTCATCCGTAGAAGCGCGCGATCGTCTGCGCCGGCACGCGCAGATAGTAGAGAGCAAGGCACGTCAGGTTGCGAACGACACGCCGTCCATAGCCGTGATGCCGGTAGCGCACTGCACTGGTGATCGCGCGGGCGCGCAACAGCGTGATCCGGCGACGACCCAGCCTCCGGACGAGGTCGACATCCTCCATCAGCGGCATGGGACGGTAGCCGCCGATCTCGCGATAGAGCCGCGCTGGAACGAGGAGCCCTTGATCGCCGTAGGCGAGCCGCAGCAGCGCGCACCGTGCCCCGACACCCGCTTCCAGCAGCCGCGGTCGGACGCCGACATCGTCCAAGGCAAAGCGGAACGCCGCTGCCGCCAGTGACCTCCGTCCGGTCTCGACAGCATCGATGAATGCCCCTGCTTCCTCATGCCAGCCCGGCTCGAGCACGGTATCCGCGTGCAGGAAAAGCAGCCAGGGGAAGCGCGCCCTTTCAGCGCCGGCCCTGAGCTGTGTGCCGCGGCCAGTCTCGGCGCTTACGATCGCCGCGCCGACGGCATCGGCGATGGCCAAGGTGCCGTCGGTCGAGCCGCCATCGGCGATGATCACCTCACGCACGAGCCCGTCAACGGTCGCCGGTATCAGCGCGGCCAAGGTCTGCCCGAGCTCTCGCTCTGCATTCAACGTGGGGATGATCACCGATATCATGGACATACTCGACTTCTGGCCCCGAACTTATAGTGCGCGCCGATCATGGGCTGGAAGGCTGTATATGTTCTTGATTTGTTCGGGATTGCGTTTATAGTCCGGGGTGCTTGGTCAATCACATAGTGCGCCCTCGCGATGCCTGTTCAACACCAGTGTCCCGCCCATCCCGCTGCCGATATGATGGTGGATGCGGAGCGGCGCCGGGGCCGTGGCGCACGCTCCAACCGGGTCGGCCGCTACGAAGCCGAAACCAGGGAGGAGTTCGACGACGGCTGGGAGAGCCTCGGAGAGCTCGAAGCGTTCAAGACCGAGGTGCGGATCGAGCCGGCGCGCAGCATCATCGCTACAAACAGCAGCCCCGACATCAGCTTCGACCAATCGATCAATCCTTATCGGGGCTGCGAGCATGGCTGTATCTACTGCTATGCCCGCCCAACGCACTGCTACCTCGGCCACTCTGCCGGTCTCGATTTCGAGACGATACTCTACGCCAAGACGAACGGCGCCGAGTTGCTGGAGCGGGAGCTGTCCCGGCCGGGATACGTGCCGAAAACAATCGCGCTCGGAGCGGTGACGGACCCCTATCAGCCAATCGAGCGCGAGTACCGCATCACGCGCTCCATCCTGGAAGTGTTGGACCGCTTCAACCACCCGGTCGGCATCGTAACGAAGTCGGCCTTGGTCGTACGGGACATCGACATCCTCGCGCGCATGGCGGAACGGCAGCTCGTCAAAGTCGCCCTATCGGTCACGACACTCCATCGCCGGGTGGCCCGAAAGATGGAGCCGCGCGCCATGACCCCTGACCGCCGGCTCGATGCCATCCGGCAGCTCAACGGCGCAGGCGTTCCAACCCAGGTGATGGTCGCCCCGATCGTCCCCGCACTCACCGACAGCGAGATCGAGCGCATACTCGAGGCGGCCCACGCTGCCGGCGCCCGCGATGCCGGTTACGTGTTGCTGCGCCTCCCGCTCGAGCTGAAGGAGCTGTTCAGGGAGTGGCTCGCGACTGAATTTCCCGATCGGGCGAAGCGGGTGATCGGCATTCTGCAGTCGATGCATGGCGGTCACGACTACACGTCGGAATTCGGATTGCGCCAGCGGGGCAGCGGCCCCTACGCCGATCAAATCAAGAACCGTTTCCGGCTCGCGCTGCAGCGCCTCGGGATGAACGAACGCAAGCTGGAGTTGCGTACGGACCTGTTCAAGCGCCCCATTCCGAGGGGAGGCCAACTGCAACTCCTTTGACAGCGCCGCGTTGAGCCGTAAAAGCTTGGCCCCATGGCGGGGAAAGATTCGCGGGGAAAGATTCGGGGCCGAGAGCGACATTCGAGGTGGAAGCCGTGTCGATACGGCTGACCGGGGGTCCTGTTGCAGGCATTGACGAAGCCGGGCGCGGCCCGCTTGCCGGGCCGGTCGTGGCCGCCGCCGTCATCCTCGATCCGGAAAGAATCCCAGCCGGCATCGCCGATTCCAAGGCGCTCGATCCCGAGGTGCGAGAGGAGCTGTTCGACAAGATCATGTCCACCTCGATGGTGGGTGTCGGCATCGCCAACGTCGCGCGCATCGATCGCGACAACATCCTCAATGCCACGCTGTGGGCCATGCGCCAGGCCGTGAAGCAGCTTGCCGTTCCGCCGCGGGTAGCGCTCGTCGACGGCAACCGGCCGCCGCGTCTTGCCTGCGAAACCCGCTGCATTGTCCAAGGCGACGCGAAGTGCCTATCGATCGCTGCGGCATCGATCATCGCCAAGGTGACCCGCGATCGCATGATGATCGAGTTGGGCGCCACCTTCCCCGGCTACGGCTTCGAGCGCCACAAGGGCTACTCGACGCCACAGCATTTCAACGCTATCGACCGCCTCGGCGTGACACGCCACCACCGCCGGTCGTTTCGCCCAATTCAGCTCGCGCTCGGTCTCATTGCGGCTGAAGATGCGGACACGGCTGCCACGGCCCCAACGCTCGCTGCCGGCGAGTAGTCGGCACAGGGGCCCCGGCGCTCGCGATCCGTTGTCGGATAGTTTGGGCTCGCGTCCCAAAATGACCACCGCCCTGAAGGCGCCTTAAGGCCCCGTTAACCATAGAGCGTCCAGGATGGCCTTACGGGGCTGAGCACTTGCCAGAGAGCCCTGTCAGCAGCGGTGTTGGTGAGTTCGCGTCATGGCTATGCGTCACCGGGCAAGCCCGGTTCTCAAGTTCGATCGTATCATCGTCGGCGACTGCCTGGCGGAGCTGGCAAAGCTCCCATCCGAGAGTGTCGATCTCGTATTCGCCGATCCTCCCTACAATCTGCAACTCGAGGGCGACCTCCTTCGCCCCGATAACTCGCGCGTCGACGGCGTCGACGACGACTGGGACAAGTTCTCGGATTTCGCCGAATACGACCGCTTCAGCCGAGCCTGGCTCACCGAGTGCAGGCGGGTTCTGAAGCGTGACGGCGCCATTTGGGTCATCGGCTCCTATCACAACATCTTCCGGCTCGGCGCCACTCTGCAGGACCTCGGGTTCTGGATTCAGAACGATGTCGTGTGGCGGAAGACGAACCCCATGCCCAACTTCCGCGGCAAGCGGTTCACGAACGCGCATGAGACGCTGATCTGGGCCGGCCGGGAGCAGAAGTCCCGCGTCACCTTCAATTATGAGGCCATGAAGGCCAGCAACGACGACCTGCAGATGCGGTCCGACTGGCTGTTCCCGATCTGCGCCGGGCCCGAGCGGCTGAAGGACGACGAGGGACGCAAGGCCCACCCGACGCAGAAGCCGGAGGCACTGCTGCACCGCATTCTGCTGGCCACGACTAATCCCGGCGACGTCGTGCTCGATCCGTTTTTCGGCACTGGAACGACGGGCGCCGTTGCGCGCCGCCTCGGCCGGCGTTGGATCGGTATCGAGCGCGATCCCGACTATGCCCGCGCAGCCACGAAGAGAATTGCGCGCGTGCAACCGGTCGGGCCGTCCGCCCTCGAGACCACACGTTCCAAGCGCGCCGAGCCGCGCGTGCCATTCGGCACCATCATCGAGCTCGGCATCCTCGAGCCGGGTTCGCAACTCTGGGACGAGCGCCGCCGTGTCCGCGCGGAGGTGAAGGCGGACGGCACGCTCGCCTGGGGAGAGTCGCAAGGCTCTATTCATCGCCTCGGCGCGACCGTTCAGGGCAAGAGTGCCTGCAACGGCTGGACGTTCTGGCACTTCGAGGCAGAAGGGCAGCTGAAGCCCATCGACGCTCTGCGCGAGATGGCTAAGCGCCAGCTGGGGCTCTCGGGGCGGCAATTCATGGAAGCCGCCGAATAGAGCGCCTGCATCCTGCAGAAGAAAAAAAGGCCGCCTTGACTGGCGGCCTTATTGTTTTGGTTGCTGCTCAGATCATTTCAACGGTTCGTATACGACCGGCTGACGGAAGCCGAACTTGAAGTTCAAGCCTGCGCGGACGACCACCATCGAGTCGTCGTTGTCGAAGCGCTTCCTGTCACGCCAGGAATTCCCCCATTCGTCGACGAATGTGAACACCCGGTTGTTGTTGTTATCCTCGAAGTCGATCCACAGCGCTTCGGCTTTGAAGCTGAGGTTGGGCGACCAGAGCCACTCGACACCGCCGCCGGCCGTCCAGCCCCACTGCACGTCGTCGGAGTGATTGTGATTAGAGAAACCCCAGCTGTTCCAGGTGTCGCTCCAATCCCGGCCTATGCCGCGATGACCACGGTCGAGCTGGGTGTAGGCGAGGCCACCCGTGGCGTAGACCATGATTCCGCTGTCGTTGGCCCAACCGAGGCGGCCACGGATGGTGCCGAACCAATCCATCGACCGGTCTCTGTTGAAACGGTGCCGCACGAACGAGCCGTCATCGAACACGCGGAAATGGCCGTGATGATTGTTATCGTTGTCGAAACCGGCCCAGTTGATGTCGCTTTCAATACCGAAGACGACGTTGCCGCACTGAAGGTTGTATCCGCTTTGGACACCGGCAGTGAAAGCATCATCGCTATCGTCGAAGTGACGCCGCTCGGAGAAGAACCTGTCGCGATCGTGGAACTCGCCATCCAGGCTGGCCCAGCCGAGATTGCCGCCCACATAGAAGCCGGTCCAAGGACCGGGTGCGCACCGATCAGGCGGTGGCGGCGGTGCGACGACGACCGGCGCACGCCGAGCCGGAATGCCGTCAGCCAGCACAGGTCCTGCGAATGCGGCGACCAGCGCCAGGGCACCGGTAGTGAACCCCGCGAGTTGTTTCATTGATCTGTTCCCGTTGAAGTGGAATCTGCATGCCGAATTGCCCCCTAGTGCATCCATTGGGTCAGGCTCGCATTCTGGATCTCAATCCACTGGGCCGACCAATGTGCCCCTAGTTAAGCAAGCGATTCGCGTGCAGTGTCCATGCTGTCTCGCGCATAAGTTGCAGACGTTGCGGAGATGCATCAATTTCGGGGCGCGAAATGGCAATCCGCGCCCGCAAACTCGGGAATCGTCAACGAATTGTTAACGGTTGCAGAAGCAAAGGCGACTTGTCAGCGCCCGTCGGATCACATCTCACGCAATCCGTGCGCGATGACCTTACGCATCAGACTTGGCAACGCTTGCCGGTCCAGCTCTCGGCGCGGGACCCACCGGCAACGGGAGGCATCGGCCCAGAATGTGAGCGCACTATCCGCAGGCACGACCGCGCGGAAAACGATGAGCTCGAGCCGGAAGTGCGTGAACGTGTGCACGACCTGACCCGGCACCTGCCACCAGTCCGCGCGCAGTGGCGTTCCCCGCAGCGCCTCTGTCACGACCCGCGGATCATCCAGCCACTCCGTGGTCGGCACCTCCATCATACGGGCCAGAAGACCCGCTTCGGGGCGCCGCCGCAGCAGCACGCAGCCGTCCTCGCGCAACGCCAGAAACGCGGCCCCGAACCGGATGGGACGCTCGCCTTTTTCAACTTTGGCGGGTAGCGTGGCCTGGATGCCTTCGGCTCGCGCCCGGCATTGCCGGTTCAGCGGACACATCAGGCACGATGGCCGCTTCGGCGTGCATACCGTGGCGCCGAGATCCATCATGGCCTGCGCGAAGTCGCCACTGCGTTCGGCGGGCGTCAGCGTCGCCGCAAGGCGCCGGAGGGTGGACTTTGCTGTGGGCAGCGGCTCGCGAACGGCAAAGAGCCGTGCCACCACCCGTTCGACATTGCCGTCGACAGGCGTTGCGCGTTCCCGGAATGCGATGGCCGCGATCGCGGCTGCCGTGTATGGGCCGACCCCCGGCAACTTCCGCAACGCGGCCTCGGAGCTCGGGAACCGGCCGCCGT
>JAEZHL010000289.1 GCA_023416575.1 Pseudomonadota bacterium | reverse complement strand
GTTCCTGATGGTCGAGTACGTCGGCATTCCCTATTCGGAGATCGTGAAGCACGCCGCCCTGCCGGCGATCGCCTCGTATCTGTCGCTGCTCTACATCGTTCATCTCGAGGCCTTGAAAATCGGATCTGTGCCGCTGTCACGGCAGTTCAAGCCGGCCAAGGTGCGGCTGCTGAGGACCGGTCTCGGCCTGTCCGGCATGATCGCGACGCTGTGCGCGCTCTACTACGGCGTGATGGCGGTTCAGGCGATGTTCGGGGATGGTGCCGGCTGGCCGTTGGCCATCCTGGGCTTGGCGCTTTACATCGGGACAGTGTGGTTCTCATCGCGCTATCCGGATCTGGAGCTCGATGATCCGAACGCGCAGATCGTTCACGTGCCGCGGGCGTGGGATGTCACACGCACCGGCCTCGACTTCCTATTGCCGATCATCGTGCTGCTGTGGTGCTTGATGGTCGAGCAGATGTCACCGGGGCTGTCCGCGTTCTGGGCCTGCGCGACGCTCATCGTCATCACGCTTACGCGCAAGCCGCTGCTGGCTGTCTTCCGGCGCCAGAACGTGCCGACTGCCAGTTTGGCGGGTGTCCGGGATCTTTTCGACGGCTTTGCGCTCGGCGCCCGCAATATGATCGGCATCGCCGTTGCGACGGCTACGGCAGGAATCGTCGTCGGTACCGTGACGCTGACCGGCCTCGGCCTGATGATGACGGACTTCGTCGAGTATATCTCCGGCGGCAACGTCATCCTCATGCTGCTGCTCATCGCCCTGGTCAGTCTGATCCTCGGAATGGGGATTCCGACAACCGCCAACTACATCCTCGTGGCGACGCTGATGGCCCCCGTCGTCGTCGAGCTCGGCTCTCAGGCAGGCATGGCGATCCCGCTCATCGCGGTCCACCTGTTCGTGTTCTACTTCGGCATCATGGCCGACATCACGCCGCCGGTCGGGCTCGCCGCGTTCGCGGCGGCTGCCATCTCGCGGGAAGATCCGATCAAAACCGGTGTGCAGGGCGCGATCTACTCTCTGCGCACCGCCATCCTGCCCTTTGCCTTCATTTTTAATCCGGCGATGCTCCTGATCGGATTCGATACGTGGTGGGATGCCGTAATCGCGGTCACGGCGTCTCTGATTGCCGTTCTGGTCTTCGCAGCAGGAACGATGAACTGGTTCGTCACGCGTTCGCGGATCTGGGAGAGCGCGATCCTGCTGTTGGCCTGCTTCACCCTGCTCAGACCGGACTGGTGGCTCGATCGATTCTATCCGAAGTACACGGAGCGACCCGCGCAGGAGCTCCTCACGCGTGTCGCCGAGGCTCCGGCAGACGCGCGCATGGTCTTCGTGGTGTCGGGTACCAACCTCAACGGCGATGACATCCAGAAGACCGTCAGCGTGCCGCTCGGGGAGGTCGGGCCTGCGGCGAAGCGGCTCGGCGCGTCAGGATTGGGGGTCGTGGGTCTCGGCGATAGCGTCGAAATCGCGCGCGTCCAGTTCGGCTCCTATGCCAAGCGGATCGGCCTGGATGTGGGCTACAAGGTCGTCGCTGTGCTCGAGCCGACGAACCGGCCCTCTCAGTTCTGGCCGATCGGGGCAGCACTTCTGGCAATCGGCGGGATAGCTTTGCTCCAGCGCTCGCGCATGACGCCGCGCGTACAGCCGCGCACGGCCTGAACGGTGTTTTCTGGCGCGGAGCCAGCTGTAGCTCCGCGCTACGGGCTGTCGGCCGGGAGCCAGGGCTCGGAAGAACGCTGATTTCGTGTAGGTGTTCGTCTGATCCCGGCGCTCGGCCGCCGCCGTGCGCCGATTGAAACCGATCCAGATCCGCGAGAGTTAATTCGACCAGCAGGACCGCCGGACAGGCCGCCACGCGCTCGTAGCACTCGATCGGCGTTCCGCCCCGCAAACCACGAGGCGTGGAGACACGACGCGCGATGAAGAAAGCCATCCAGCGAGGATGGGGGGCAGGTTATGGCCAGGTGCGGTGGCCACGAGTTCCGGCAAGCGAGGCGCTTCGTCTTTCGCAGAAAGACCGGACAGTTGCGCAGTGGCGCGTCGAGGCGCCATGAAGATCGCGCTCGTTTCTCCACTGGCCGAAGCAGTGCCACCCATCCTTTATGGCGGAACAGAGCGCGTCGTCTCGACGCTGGCGGAGGAACTCGTCGCTCAAGGCCATGACGTGACGCTCTTCGCGAGCGGCGATTCGGTGACGACTGCGAAGTTGGTCGCCTGTTGCGATCGCGCTCTGCGACTCAACCCTCATGTCCGAGATACCTTGCCCTACCACCTCATGATGCTCGATGAGGTCCGGCGGCAGGCAGACGACTTCGATGTCGTGCATTTTCACAACGACCTCATTCACTTTCCACTGACTGAAACCTTCAGGACGCCAACGCTCACGACCATCCACGGTCGCCTCGATCTGCCCGACCAGGTGCCGTTCTACAGTCGCTTCAGGCATGCGCCGCTGATTGCCATTTCGAACAGCCAGCGCTCGCAGATGCCGTTCGCCAATTTCGTGGCCACGATCCTGCACGGGGTGCGTACGGAAGGAAAACGGCCCGGTGGCACCGGGAGTGGCGGATATCTCGCGTTCCTGGGAAGGATATCGCCGGAGAAGGGGCCCGAGCGGGCGATCGAGATCGCTACCCGGGTGGGCATACCGCTGAAGATGGCGGCGAAAATCGATCGCGCAGATCAAGAATTCTGGACGGAGGTGGTGCGGCCTCTGGTCGTCGGCAATCCGATAGTCGACTTCATCGGCGAAATCGGTGAGCGCGAAAAGCCGGATTTTCTAGGGGGCGCATCTGCACTCCTGTTTCCGATCTGCTGGCCGGAGCCATTCGGCATCGCCATGATCGAGGCCATGGCGTGCGGGACGCCTGTCCTGGCTTTCCGCTGCGGCTCGGCGCCCGAGGTCGTTGATCCAGGCGTTACTGGCTGCCTCGTCAACGATGTCGACGAGGCAGTGGCGGCGGTCCCCGAGCTCATCCAGCTCAATCGCGCTGGGGTTCGCCGGCAGTTCGAGAAGCGTTTCACTGCGGAGCGAATGACGAATGAGTACGTAGCGGTTTATCGACGGCTGGCAGCCTGGGACGGTGATGAGCGGCCCCTCGCCGAGATCCCGCCCAGGAGAGACAGTTCCATCGAGCATATCGCGTTGGCATCGGGCCGTAGCGGTTGAGACATGCCTAAGAGCGCCGATCTGGCTATGGATCCGGTGGAAGCTCCACCCTCATTCACGGTCACATCAAAAGTTTCCCTGCAAAGCAGGGCACTGCGCGTCCTGAAAAGCGACGATAGCTTCGCCGTTCTCGACGCGAGTGGCGATATTCTGCTCGGGGTCGCCTCTGCCCAGGGCGTCTACCATCGCGACACCCGGCACCTGTCGCATTTCGCGATCGGGATCAATGGCATGCGGCCGCTGCTCCTGACCTCGCGCGTGCGCGACGACAACTCGGCTTTGACGTGCGACTACACCAACCCGCAGATGCGTGAGGATGGTGAGGTCGTCCTTGAGCAGGACCTGATTCACATCACGCGCGCTCAGTTTCTCTGGAAAGGCGCGCTTTACGAGCGAATAGCGGTCAGGAACTTCGACGAAAGCCAGGTACATAGCGTTACCATTGACTTTGGTTTCGCTGCTGATTTCGCCGACGTCTTCGAAGTGCGCGGACTTTCTCGCGCGAAACGGGGCCGCATCCATCAGCCGGAGATTTCGGCTTCCGAAGTTCTTCTGGCCTATACCGGCCTCGACCATCGCACGCGGACGACACGCCTCAGCTTCGATCCCAAGCCCCATCGCATTCAAAAGAACCATGCTCAGTTCAGGTTCAAGCTCGAACCGGACGGGCACGCGATCATCCATGTTGTCGTTCGGTGCGATGGTGGAAGCGGGCGCAGGCGCCCTCGCGAGGCGTTTTTGTCGGGGTTACGCGCTTCGCGGAGCGCGCTTTATCAAACGACGTCGCGCGCAGCCCTCATAGAGACCTCGAACGAGATCTACAACGAGGCCTCGCGCCGCTCGATTGCAGACCTTTACATGCTGATGACGCGGACGGGCGTCGGGCTGTTCCCCTATGCCGGGATCCCCTGGTACAGCACGATTTTCGGTCGGGATGCGCTGATAACTGCGCTTCTGATGCTTTGGCTCGATCCCGATGTGGCGCGTGGTGTGTTGCGATATCTTGCGCTCAATCAGGCGACGGGATTTGATCCGAGTGCTGATGCCGAGCCTGGAAAGATTCTGCACGAAGTCCGCTACAGCGAGATGGCGGAAACCGGTGAGGTGCCGTTCGGGCGTTATTACGGCAGCATCGATTCGACGCCGCTATTTCTCATGCTCGCCGGTGCGTATCTCGACCGGACTGATGATCTCGCGACAATTCGAGAGCTATGGCCGCATCTCAAAGCCGCCCTTGCCTGGATCGACGAGTACGGTGACCGCGATGGCGATGGCTTCGTGGAGTATAGAAGTCGAACCGTCGCCGGGCTTGCCAATCAGGGCTGGAAGGATAGTTACGATTCGATTTTTCACGCCGACGGGCGGCTCGCGGAAGGGCCGATCGCGCTGGTCGAAGTGCAGGCGTATGTGTACGGCGCGAAGGTCGAGGCCTCCTCCATTGCCCGGCGGCTTGGCTTCGCGGAAGTCGCGGATGATCTGGCCCGTCAGGCAGACGAGCTGCGCAAACGGTTTCATGAGGCCTTCTGGTCGGAAGAAATAGGCACCTATGCCCTTGCGCTCGATGGGCGCAAGGAGCGCTGCCTCGTTCGGACTTCCAATGCAGGCCATGCACTGCTCACAGGAATCGTCCCGGATGACTGCGCATCGACGCTCGTCCAAACGTTGATGGAGCGAGAATCGTTTTCAGGCTGGGGCATTCGGACGGTTGCCACGGGGGCAGCCCGCTACAATCCAATGTCGTATCACAATGGCTCAGTCTGGCCTCATGACAACGCGCTGATCGCACTGGGGCTCGCCCGATATGGTTTCAAGCACGAGGCGGGAAGACTTTTCGAGGCGCTGTTTCATGCGTCGACGTATTTCGATTCCCGACGTCTTCCAGAGCTCTTTTGCGGTTTCTCCCGGCGAAGAAACCAAGGCCCGACGCTCTACCCGGTCGCCTGCTCGCCTCAGGCTTGGGCCGCTGCTGCACCATTGGCGCTCATACAAGCCTGCCTCGGCCTTCGAATTCAAACGACGCTCGGGACCGTGAACCTCTACCAGCCGATGTTGCCCGAGTTCCTGGATGTCGTGACGATCCGCCGGCTCTCGTGTGGTCCGGTGAAGCTCGATGTCAGATTTCGGCGTGCGGGCGATCAGATCTCCATGCATGTCCTCAATGCGACCGGGGAAGCTCGTGTGACAATCGCGATGCCGCTCCGAAAACTCAATGCACTTCAATTCTGAGCCGCATCGTCGGGTGAATTCCGCAAAACGCGTCGAATGTGCCGACTTCCGGTAGGTTGAGAGTCACGCTCTCGCCGGGCTCCTGGGCGCCGGAATTGAAATCGAAACGTGAATCGAAAATGCGCACATTGTGCGTCCGGGAATCATCGTTGAGAATCGTCAACGGACGTTTTGCCTCGATCGCGATGACGCCGGGGGTGAAATGTTTCTCGCGCTGGCTGACGGTGGTGGCCGATACGGGCACGGCGCGATTGCGCTGGGCCGTGGCCGGCATCGTGCCGCGAAGCACCCAGTCCTCACGCGACGGCCGCGGCGCTGAATCGCTCGAAAGCGTGCCGAGGAACGCGATCAGAGCAGCGCGCTCATCATCGGACAGCATCAAACCGTCCGGCATGTCCTTCGAGCGTGACGGACGGGAAATTCCGCCGCTTTCATAATGGCGGATCACATCCTCGAGCGTGGCCAGTGAGCCGTTGTGCATGTAGGGCGCCGTCCACGCGAGCTCGCGCAACCCGGGCGTTTTGAAGCCATGATTGATCTCCGGCACACCGAGGACTGGACCGCGGCCCAAGTCGTCGGTTGGAAGGCCGATGTCGTGGAAGCTGTGGTCCGTGAACGCGAAACCGCTGTGACACGCGATGCAGCGGCCCTTCCCCGCAAAAATGGCGAAGCCGGCTTTCTCCTCCTCGGTGAGCGCGCCGTCATCACCGCTGATCCAGCGGTCGAAGCGGGTCGGTGGCGAAACCAGTGTGCGCTCGTAGGCCGCAATGGCTTTCAGCACGTTCCGCGGGGTGATTGCTTGGTCGCCGGGGAACGCTGCCTGAAAATCGCGGCGATAGTCCTCCTCGGCCGATAGCCACTCGACGATGCGATCGAGTTGATTCCCCATCTCATCCGGGTTCTCGAGCGGATGCAGCGCTTGATCTTCTAGGCTCGTGGCGCGTCCGTCCCAAAGGAGCGTTGGCGCCCAAGCAAGGTTCCAGAGAGTGGGTGTGTGACGTTTCAATTGGCGCTCAGTCACGCCGCGGCCCGTCGGCTCGCCATCTGTGAAGGCGAGGCGCGGATCATGGCAGCTGGCGCAGGCTATCTTCCCGTTGGCGGACAGGCGCGGGTCGCGGAACAGCTTCTCGCCGAG
>JAEZHL010000281.1 GCA_023416575.1 Pseudomonadota bacterium | reverse complement strand
GCGTGCAGGGCAAGGTCGCGGAACTCGTGCAGTGTGTAGAAATCGCGAGAGACGGTCAGCTCCGACCCGGGCTGTCCGGCATCGCGGCCAAGGAGGTCGGCACGCCAGGCGCGCGCCGCATCGTCGTCGCAATCCGGGCCTGGGTAGCCTGCCTCATCCCGCAAGGCCCGGATGTTGGCACGCGACACGGAACTGTAGAGGCCGATGTACATGAGGCCGCCGGGTTTCAGGCGGGAAATCAACTTGCGCCAGCCCGCCCATGGATCGGCCATATGATGCAGCACGCCAACGCATTCGATGATGTCGAACTGCCGCTCCAGGCGGTCGAGCTCGAGAATATCGGCGATGAGGAACTCGACGTTCTCGACGCCATAGCGCTTCGCACCGCAGCGGGCGTAGCCGAGGCTCGTGGCGGACAGGTCGGTGGCCACGAGCCGCGCCGCGGGTCCGTATGCGAAGGCCGCCTGCAAGGCCTGCTTGCCGGTGCCCGCTCCGGCGATCAGCACGTCATAGGCACCATCCATGAAAGCGAGGCGCGCGGGCTCGACAAAACGCGAGAGCATCGTTTTCATGGCGCCGGCAGCCGAGACATGCAGGCTCTGCCAACGTGGATAGGGGCTCGCCTCGTACTGGCGCGCCACACGGGCCGACGTGGCGTCGGAAATTTCCGTGAGCCTCGGAATTGCCGCCGCAGCATTCGCCTCCTCGCGCCGGCGCTCGAGGGAGTGCACGATGAAATCCCGCAACGGCTTGGGGCGCATCTGCATGCAAGAGCCAGCATCGACATCGGCGAGGATGTTGGCAGGTGCCCGGTAGAGGCTGAGAAGGCTGAGCCGCCGCGCCATCTCCAGGTCGCCCGAGAGCAGCGCGTCGCAGTCGATGACCATCAGCTCGAAGGCCGCGCGTTCTTCCGTCGATTGAGCCCAGACGTAATCGTTATTCGCGGCTTGCGCGGCCAGGGCGAGCGCAAAGGCGTAGAGGGCCTTGTCCTCGAAGCGCGCCGGCGCAGCTTCCATGAGGAGTACGCGCCGCAGTGCCGTCAGCAGACGCTCAAAATCGGCATCCATGACGACGCCGGCCTGAAGGGCGGCGAGAAGAAGATCCGACCTGAGGACGTCCGAGGTGCGGCTCAGCAGCAACCGGCGCGCAGCTTCCATCGCCTCGCCCGCGCGTGCCGCCTCCAGCGCCGTCGCGAGATCGGGAAGTGTGGCCGCAACATGCTTGAGGGTCGCCTCCGCCACAGGCTGCGCGTCGATGGTGGAGATGCCGAGCGCCGCCTTGAGACCGAACGGCTCCAGTCGCCCCGCTTCCCCGATCTGGAAGCGCGCGAGCAGACGCGACAGCCGGAGCGCCGCTTCCCGATGCTGCGGCTTGAGGCGCAACGTCTGTGTGAGGTGGACAGCCGCGTCGTCGATCTCGCCGAGTGCGGCCAAGACGGCCGCTTGCTCGAAATGGAGCTGTGCATTGCGGCGATCCTGGCGCAGGGCCTCGATGTATGCCGCCTTCGCACCTTTGAGGTCGCCCGTACGGAAAGCGCGGGTGGCGAGAGCGACCCAGTCCTGCCGGGCGGCCACTGGCTTGCGGATCGAGGTTGTCATGACTGGCGCATCACCGTTCTTGGCCCCGCGTGCTGTCTCATGCACGACACCGACGCTTCATCTCGGCTCCGAGCTCGCGCGAGACCTCGGCGCCAAGCATCAGACCACGGGAGACCTGGGCTGGGGACAGCCCGGACGATCCAGGACCGCGCAACACAGCGGTCGCGTTGTCTGCCTCGCGGCGCCCCGTCGCCAACTCATCGCACGACAGCTCGGACTTGCGCGACTTGAACGCGAACAGCCGCACGCCCGAGGCGTAGGCGGCAGGCGTCGGCGCCTCGCGCACCCACCTGCGTTCCTTGTCGTTCATGTAGGAATGTAATGCGTTCCGGCGCTGCTCGATGCAATGCTTGGAATCATCGACACAGCCGAGCCCGGCCTGCGCAGATGTGTCGAGATTGGCGCTGCAGGCGGCACTCGCCAGTCCCACCGTGGCAAAGGCCAAGCGGAGCGCTGCGCGCCGCGTGGCTTGCATCAAGATCATAGTTCGGCCCTTGTGAAGTACTCACCAAGCCCATAGAAGGCGGGAATGGCAGCGGTGTGGCGTGGACGGCGTAGCATCGATACAGTATCGCCAGTCCGACGCAAGCATTCGAACGCGCGGCTCACAGCCTATCTTCACGAGGAAACGAGCTCATGGTCCACGCTATCCGAATCCACCAGCACGGTGGCCCCGAGGTCATGAACTGGGAGGAGGTCGACGTCGGCCAGCCCGGGAATGGCCAGGTGCGCCTGAAACAGACCGCCGTCGGACTGAACTACATCGACACTTACCATCGCTCCGGGCTTTACAAGATCGGCCTGCCGGCGATCATCGGCTCCGAGGGCGCGGGCGAAGTGACCGCGGTCGGCCCCGGCGTCACGGACATCAAGGTCGGCGACAGGGTTGCATATGCGGGTGTCATGGGCGCCTACGCCGAGGAACGGCTGATCGCCGCCGACCGCGTGGTCAAGCTCCCCGACAGCATCGATGACAAGACGGCTGCGGCGATGATGCTGCAGGGCATGACCGTCCGCTACTTGCTGAAAGAGACCTATCAGGTCGGCCCTGGGACCACGATGCTGCTGCACGCCGCCGCTGGCGGTATCGGGCTCATCGCCTGTCAGTGGGCCAAGCATCTCGGCGCCACCATCATCGGCACGGCGGGCTCGCCCGAGAAGGCGCAGCTCGCCAAGGACCACGGCGCGACGCACGTCATCGATTATCGGACGGAAGACTTCGTCGCCCGCACGAAAGAGCTGACTGGCGGCCGTGGCGTCGACGTGGTGTACGATTCCGTCGGCAAGGATACATTCCCGGGCTCGCTCGATTGCCTCAAGCCGCGCGGCCTGTGGGTCAGCTTCGGCAACGCCTCCGGTCCCGTGCCGCCGTTCGACATCCTGTCTCTGTCTGCGAAAGGCTCGCTGTACGCCACCCGGCCGACGCTCGGCACGTACACGGCGACCCGCGAGGACCTCGTCGCCAATGCCAACGACCTCTTCGACGTCGTCGGCCGTGGCATCGTCAAGATCAGCGTCAACCAGACCTATCCGCTGAAAGACGCCGCCCAGGCCCATCGTGACCTGGAGGATCGCAAGACGACCGGCTCAACAGTCCTGATCCCCTGATCCTGGCCGAAAGGTAAAAAACCATGCTCAAGATTTACGGTCGGGCGAATTCCATCAACGTCCGCAAAGTGCTGTGGGCTGCCGAGGAGATCGGTCTCGCCTACGAGCGGGAGGATTGGGGCCGCGGCTTTCGTCCGACGACGGAGCCCGAGTTCCTCAAGATCAATCCGTTCGCCGTTGTCCCGGTGATCGACGACGGCGGGTTCGTGCTGCGCGAGAGCCACGCGATCGTGCGTTATCTCGCCGCCAAGCACGGCCGCGCGGATCTTTATCCGACCGATCTCGCCAAGCGAGCCGAGGTCGAAGCGTGGATGGATTGGGGGCAGACGGATCTTTACCAGGGGGCGCGCGCACCGTTCCTCGGGCTCATGGTGAAGATGCCGGCGTTCCAGGACCCGAAGTTGATCGACGCCGGCATCGCCGAGTGGACGCGGCAGATGCAGATGCTCGATACGTACCTGGCGGGACACGGCCCATATCTGATGGGCGAAACCTTCACTCTGGCCGACATCCCCGCCGGCCTCGTGACCAATCGGTGGTTCTCCATCCCCTTCGACAAGCCGGAGTTGAAGGCGGTTAACGCCTATTATGATCGTCTGTCGGAGCGGCCAGCTTACAAGCTCCACGGCCGCAACGGCATGCCCTGAGGAACCCAATCGGTGGGGCCGGCGCGAGCATGCCCCACTGTCGCCCTGTTTTCTGAGTTAATTCGGGCGGTTAGCTGAGTTCTAAGGGAGCTTGCACGATGGTGGCCCGGCAGGCTTTTTCGGTTTTTGCACTTCTACTGGCAATGGCCACTCCCGCCGGCGCCTCGGATGAAGTGTGTGTCACCTGCTCCGGACCATCGGCGATCTATCGCTGCACCATCGACGAGGCGAGCAAGATCGCGGGGTATCGCGGTGGCAAGCGTCTGCTTCAGGTCGCCTGCATCACCGAGCTTGCCCGCGAGGGTGGCCACGCAGAGTGCCGCGTGAAGCGAACCGGGTCCGAGGGCTGCATCGGCCAGGACAAGGCTGTTTCGCTGATGAGTTCGGTCGAGGGACTGGCGGCAAAGTTGGACGGCGAAACCAGTCCGCAAAGCCCCTCAGCTGATGAGGATGTCGCAGCCAGCGAGCCCCCGAAACCCGGTCCGCCAAAGACTGTCGAGGAGTTGGCGCGCCGCACGGCTTCGGCATCCAAGGACCAGCTCCAGAAAACTGGAAATACGGTCGGTGACGCCATGAAGAAGAGCTGGAGCTGCGTGACCTCCCTGTTCAAGAACTGCTGAAAGAGCGCGCCTGAGGCCCGTCGCCCCCCGACACTTCCCACCTTGCCCTCGCGCATCGCCCCGCCGCGCCTGCCCCCGAATGACGGAAAGGGTTGTCAGCGCGTGAGCATACGTGCCACAAATGCACAAGTCGTGGCGGCCGACGGGGTGCTGGGGAAGGCACATAACCCGTGGAAAAGCCACTTCAGGACGCGGGGAATAATCCCGCTGGGGGCATTCAGGCCCAGTTCAGGCGTAGACTGACACTGAAGACGGTGTGACGTTCTCCGTTTCTGAACGATGATCAGAATGGGCCAGGGCGATCCCGGGCGCGCTTCATCGCCGTCCAGGATTCGGGAAGGGGGTTGCATGATTTGGCGATCTGCTGTGCTCACCGCTGCAGCGCTCTCCCTTGCGGGCTGCGCGCAAGATCGTGGGACGGCAGTATTCGGTTACCAGGAAACGCGCCCGATCGACGCCATCGATTACGAATCCGAGGTGGAGAGCCGCCAGCTGCGCAAGAAGAGCATGGCCGCAAAGGTGCTCGCGGCCATCGCCCTCGAGAGGGTCACTGGCCGCAAGCCCGATCCGACCCGGCTCACCGAGCTGAACTAGCGCGCGATCAGCGCGCGCGCTGGCCGAACAGGATCTTCTGCGCGTCCTTGTCCGTCGCGAGATTCCACTTCTCGCGCTCCTCAGCCCCGACCACCACTGCCCTGGCGACCGCTGGCCGGTCGTGGATGCGCTTGAACCAAGCTTCCAGGTTGGGGAAGTCGGCGATGTCCTGGCCCTGGTTCTTATAGGGCCTGACCCAGGGATAGCAGGCCATGTCGGCGATCGAGTACTCGCCGGCGAGATAGGGCCGATCTGCCAGCCGCCGGTCCATCACCCCGTACAGCCTGTTGACCTCATTCGTATACCGGTCGATCCCGTAGGGGATCTTCTCGGGGGCATAGTTGCGGAAGTGATGGCACTGCCCCGCCATTGGCCCGAGGCCGCCCATCTGCCAGAACAGCCACTGCTCGACCTCGACGCGGG
>JAEZHL010000295.1 GCA_023416575.1 Pseudomonadota bacterium | reverse complement strand
GGATCGATGCGCTCGACAGGCAGCACGATGAGCACGTCCGTCGTGCCGAACTGGCGGTCGATGACCGCACCGTCGCCGACGACCGCTCCGAGTCGAAGATAGCCCTTGATCAGCGGCGGCATGGCCTTGAGTGCGGCGCGCGCGTCGACCTGCTCCTTCGGCAGCCGATCCATCGGCACTGACAGATGATCGAGCGCCCGCACCCGCCATTCCTCAGGTGCGCGGGCATGGTGATGGAGGAACGAGAGCGCCAACGCGTGCTCGTCGGGATCGGTGCCCTCGAAGCTGGCACAACCGATCATCACATCCACCTTGTGCTCACGCACGTAGGTCCAAAGGCCGTGCCACAGCAACTCGACGGTGCGCTTGGTGCGGTATGGCTTCAGCACGCAGCTGCGGCCGAGCTCCATGAAGCGGTAATTCGGCTTGGCGGCGAGCAGCGGCGCGATGTTGTATTCGCTCTGGGTGTAGAACCCGAGCTTGTGGCGGGCGACGTCCTGGCGCAGGACGCGATAGGTGCCCACAACGCGGGGATTCTGCTGCCTCCCCCAGTCGCGGCCCGTAGCGGCCGGCACCGAGGTATCCACGACGAGCAGGTGATCGCAGATGGCGTCATAAGGGTCCTCGTCGCGGCCGCGCATCTGGGTCGCGAAGTTCGCCTTGGCCGACATCTCGTTATAGAAGACATCGTAGCGCAGCCGCTGCGCCCGCTTCACGTCGGCCCACGACTGGGCGAGCCGCACCTCGAGGTCGCCGATCCGCCCGTAGACCTTCTCGGGGCGCGGACGAGCCCCGACGGCAAAGCGCGGGAATCGTTGCCGCATGACAGAGCTGTGCGCCGTCAGAACCTGCGGAAGCTCGCGATTTCGAGGCCCGCGGGCCCAGCGGTTCACGAATTGGCGTGCGCTGATTTTCATCCGGATTGTCGCCGTTCCCCTTGCCGCGTGAGGCCCGCCGATGGGGCTCCGAACCGTGGTTAAATAAACATTACTACGGCCAGATGACAATTCGGCAATTGAACGCGCGGCGCGGCGGCAAATCAGGCGGCGTTGTGGCTTTGACCGCTGGCGCGTGTCGCAGGTTGAGGCTGCGCCAACCAGCGGGCCAAAACGGCTTCGAACTCCGCCCACGAAAAGGGCTTGGCCAGATAATCATCAAAGCCGGCATTCAGGCACGCCCTGCGGTCTTCCGGGAAGGCGCCGGCCGTGACGGCGATGAGGGGAGGGCAGGCTGCGCTGCGCTGGCGGGAGGCGTACAGGTCGCGCAACTGGCGAACGTCGCGCGCCGCCTCCAGGCCGTCGTAGTCCGGCATGTGGACGTCCATCAACACCAGGTCGATCGCGGGGCTATCACCCTCGAGGCTGAGCTGAATGGCCTCGACGGCAGCGCGACCGTTCTCCACCAGCAGGCACGCGCAACCGGCACGGCGGATCATACACTTTGCCAGCGTCGCGCTGATCGCATTGTCCTCGGCGACGAGGATGCGCCGCTTCGGAAGGGTAATGGTGGCAGGCTCTTTCGGTAGTTTCGGGGTGGCCGCCGCCTTGCACTTCGCATCCAAGTCGAGAATAGCGCGCAACGACGAGCGGCGGACCGGACGCACGAGGTCGTCGTCGAAGCCAGCCTGCTGAAACGCATGCAGCAGCGGCCGCTCTTGAGCGGTCATCAGCACACCGCCCCGGACACGGCCGGGAGATGCAAGCTGGCGCGCGTGCGTGAGAAGCTGGCCAGCTACAGCGGGGGGCGTGGCGGCATCGACAATGATTACATCGAACGCGACGCCAGCTTCGGCAGCCGCAGACATGGCCGCCTCGGCCTCGGTCGCACGGGTGCTGAGCGAGACGTGAGCCCCGGCCGCACCGAGCTCCGCGGCGAGCGCGCGCTTCTCGATTTCCAGATTGGAGCAGATCAGCACACGCGTCGCACGCCTTGCCTGACGGATTTCCGGATGGGCGGGTGCATCCGCGCCAATGGGCAGGGAGAGCTCACACGTGAACACCGAGCCGCCTCCGCGCGCGCTTTCGACGGTGATATCGCCGCCCATGGCGCGGGCGAGCCGGCGCGAGATGGCGAGACCGAGACCGGCTCCCCCAGGGCGCCCTTTGCCTACCCAGTCGCCCTGCTCGAATTCGCCGAAAAGGCCGGCCATTGCCTCGGGATCTATGCCGATGCCGGTGTCTTCGACACGAATTGCGATCTGGGCCTGTTCGGGACCCGTTGACAGGGCCATCACCCGCACGAGCACACCGCCCTTTTCGGTGAACTTCAGCGCGTTACCGATTAAATTGAGCAGAATTTGGCGAATGCGGGCTTCGTCACCGATCAGGTGACGCGGGACGTCGGCGTCGATCGTCCAGGCGATCTCGTGCCCTTTCTGATGGGCCACCGTGGCCAGCAGCTCGACGGCATTCTGGATGCAACTCTCGAGATCGAAAGAGGCGACGTTGAGCTCGAGCTTGCCGGCCTCGATTTTGGAGAAGTCGAGGATCTCATCAATCAGGACGAGCAACGTTTTCGCAGACTGCTCGATGGCTCTTGCATAGGTTTCCTGCTCCGGAGTCTGGCTGGTCGCCAGCAGCAGATCCGTCATGCCGATGATGCCATTCATCGGTGTCCTGATCTCGTGGCTCATTGCGGCCAGGAAGCGTGACTTGGCACGGTTCGCCGCTTCGGCCTGCTCGCGGGCCAAGGCCAGTATGGCGCTTGCGGCCCGCTGCTCGGTTATGTCGCGGCCGACATGCTGGACCTCATGGGTTCCGCCTTCACCGCTGGGTGCGGTGCACTCCTCCCAGGCGAACCAGCGCGGGCCGTTGACTGTTTCCACGCGCTCCACGAGGCGCGTCAGGCGGCGCGGCTCGGCGTCCGGACATGATTGGGGTTCGTTCCGTTCCAATACGGTGGGCTGGAAGGTGGTGCCGATCACGCTGTCAGCCGAGACGCCGAATGTCATGCAGAAGGCACGATTCACGAAGGTCAGCTTGCCCCGCGCATCACGGCGCAGGATGACGTCGCTTTGCCGGTCGAGAAGGTCGCGGTAGCGCGCCTCGGACTCGCTGATCTCCCACCGCACGTCGTGCAGGCATTCGAGGTGATCGCCGAGCTCGGATTGATAACGCGGCTGATCGGGCATTGCCGGCGGCGCCGCAGGCCGAAGGGCGGCGCGCATGGCGAGCGCCACGAATATTCCGGCGGCGACAAGGGCGACCGAGGCCGCGCCGAACACCTCTGGCAACGCCAGCGCACCGGCCAGGATTGCCACACCTCCAGCCCAGAATGGGGCAAATGAAGTCGCGAGCAGCTGGAGCTGCTTGCTCATGACGCCGAGCCTCTCACACAAGAGTGGGACGACACCGAGATGGGCTGCCCCAAACCGCACCTCAGTCGACCACCGCTACAAAATGGGATGTGTAAGTCGTTCGTGTTCTGCTGATGCCCAGCACACCACGGGAAGGTTGAAAAAGGCTTCAACGCCCTGGTTAACGGAGCAGGGTGCGCCAGCAACTCGGCATCCGCGCCGCCTCTGCGGGTTGGGCTAGCTGGCCTGCCGTAAGTCCTCTGCTTCCGAAGCGGTGGGACAGGGAGGCGCGCTGAGGAATCGGGGACCTGCAAGGAGTGGCCGCCCGATGTAGTCATCAAGCTCGCCACGCATCCACAACCGCAATGGCTCAACAAGGCTGACGATCCGGCGGTTCGTCTCGGGGTTGTGGTACCGGGGGTGATACTTCCACAGCCTCCAGGCGGTGAGATACCGGATCCGCGTCAGGCGTACCCAGCCTATGATGTTGCGCAGGCCCGGCAGCCTCCGGAACCACGCAACCATCCTGCGGTGGCGGTTGCCGAACTTGCCCCAGTAGAGGGTCCCGAACACCATGTCGGCGATGCGCACCCAGAGCCGCTGCACAACCGGTACGAGAAATGCGATCGGGAATACGATGAACATGCTGTGCAGATAGACTTGGCTTGCAATGAGCACCGCGACGATCACGAGTTTCCAGATCAGACGCAGGTTTTGCCACCAGGCTTTGGCCACCCCGATGGCGGCCCTCAGCTGCCCGCGCCATCCGCGCGCCTTGCGAACCTTTTCATCATCGAAAACGACGCTGGCAGCATAACCCAGCCCGATGCCACCGATCACGTTTGCGATGCGGGTCAGCCGGCGCCAGCCGACGCCCCTGGCGATGAGGCTGAGCAAGCTGCCGAGGCCGCGCATGATGAGATTGGCAACCAGCGCGAAGCCGTTCCAGATCACGCGCAGCGCGGCGGCGAGCGCCTCTTGTCCGGTCACGGCGCTGAGGGCGAAGAATGCCACAACCGCGATCAGGACAAAGGTGACGTACCAGCCGAACCCGTCCCTTCGCTTCCGCCTGGGCTCGTTATTCGCCACGGCGCTCCCCCATGCAACGCCAAGCCTCGAGAGGCACGCTGCCTCATCAAAGCGGCGTTTGTCGCCCACTTGCCGAGGGGAAGCCAGCCCCCTGTGCATTACTCAACAAGTCAG
>JAEZHL010000186.1 GCA_023416575.1 Pseudomonadota bacterium | reverse complement strand
AAGGTCAGGATGCGATTCCAGGAGAAATACATGTCCGCGACGGACACAGAGCCGAGCTGGACGCCGATGTTCCGGAACTCGATGCCGAACGCCATCGTCGCCACGGCCTGCAGGAAGAAGAGCACCCCACCCGTGACGAGAAGCTGGTTGATGGGCGGTGTCTCGAGCACCGGCCGGATCACGACGACATGCAGGATGATGCCGGCCATCGCGACGATCAGGATGCCGAGCAGCATTGCCAATGGTAACGGCAACCCGGCCACCTTGTAGAAATAGAAGATGGCGTACATCCCGACCATCACCAGCTCGGCGTAGCAGATCCAGACGACGTCGATCACGCCGAAGATCAGGTTGAGCCCGAGCGCCAGGAGGGCCAGCAGTCCCGCCAGCAGAACGCCATTCAGGATGGCTTCGAGGAAGAAGATGTCGAGCGCGCAATCCATTCCGTGCCCCCGGGCTGCTCCCCGCGCGAATGGGCCAATGCGGCTGTGCCGCCGGCCCTCTGCCCCTAGATTCCCATGTACGACTTACGGATCTCGTCGCTCGCCAGCATTTCGGATGCCGGCCCGCTCTTCTCCACGCGCCCAACCTCGATGAGGTAGGCCCGGTTCACGACCTTGAGGACCTGAGCGACGTTCTGCTCCACGATCAGCACTGTGTAGCCTTCGGAACGGATGCGGCGGACGAGGTCGAAAACCTGGCTGACGATCACCGGCGCGAGGCCCATCGATGGCTCGTCGAGCAGAATGAGCTTCGGCCGGCTCATCAGCGCCCGGCCGATGGCGCACATCTGCTGCTCGCCGCCGGACATGGTGCCGGCGAGCTGATTGCGGCGCTCCTTGAGCCGGGGGAAAAGTCCGTAGACGTAGTCGAGCCGCTCGGCGAAGTGGGCGCGGGCAGACGGCACGAAGGCGCCCATGCGCAGGTTCTCCTCCACGCTGAGGCGGGGAAACAGGCGCCGGCTCTCAGGGACATGGGCGATGCCGGTCTCAATGATCTTGTGCGGCGGGGTCTGCCGCAGGTCCGTTCCTTCCATCGTCATCGAGCCTGATGTCGCCGGCAGCAGACCGGAAATGACGCTGAGCAGGGTGGTCTTGCCAGCACCATTGGCGCCGATGACAGCCACCGCTTCACCGGCCTCGATGCGCATCGACACATCGAACAGAGCCTGGAAATGGCCATAGCCGGCGTCGATGTTGTCGAGCTGGAGCATCGCCGTCCTCATGCCGCCGCATCGCTGCCGAGGTAGACCTCGATCACGCGTCCGTCGTTCTGCGCCGCCGCGGGGCTGCCGTCGAAGATGACCTCCCCGTGATCGAGCACGACGACACGGTCGACCACCCGCATCAGAACGCCCATGATGTGCTCGACCCAGACGATTGTGATTTTCCGCTCCTTGCGAATGCGCTCCAACATGTCGGCGGCCTGCTCCATCTCGGCATGGTCGAGCCCGTTGAGGCTTTCGTCGGCGAGCAGCAGGCGCGGCTGGGTCGCGAGCGCGCGTGCGAGCTCGAGCTTCTTCAGCGCGGCGGCGCCGAGGCCGTCGGTCTTCAGGTTGGCATCGGTCGGCAACCCGACCATGTCGAGCGCTTCCTCGGCGAGCCGCCAGCATTCCGGCCGCGACACGCGCCCGTTCTGTCCGAACCAGGCCGACAGCGCGACGTTCTCCAGTACACTCAGGTTCCGGAATGGCCGCGGGATCTGGTAGGTGCGGCCGATCCCGGCGTGACAGACGCGGTTCGCTGGCAATCCCGCGATCTCGCGGCCGTCGAACACGATGCTGCCGGCGCTTGGCGTGTACATGCCAGCGATGCAGTTGAAAGTGGTGCTCTTGCCCGAGCCGTTGGGCCCGATGAGACCGAGGATCTCGCCTTCCGCGACCTCGAATGCCACGTCCTTGACGGCGGTGAATCCGTTGAAGGTTTTCGTCAGGCCTTGGACAGTCAATAACGTCATGTGGATCGCCCGTTCGCGTCCAGCGCGGATTGTGGGACAGCAGGCGGCCGGCGCACAGGGCGGCGGCCGCTTGCCATCAGCGGGCGCTCACGGCGCGTAAGTGTGCCCCTTGGGAAGCGGCAGCACCGGATCGATGGTCTTGATCGAGGTCGGCCAAGCGATTTTGGTCTGTCCGCCGATGTACTGCATCACGACCGGGAACGACCGCGCGTTCTGGCCAGCCATGGGGTGTCCGGGCGGGTTGAACTTCACGCCATAGCCCTGGACAGTTCCGCCTTCCGGAATGTCAGTATCGAGAGCGGACTTGCGCAGTGCCTCCGCATCAACGCCGCCGTATTTCTTGATCGCGCGCGGCAGCACGTCGGTGAAGAAGTACCAGGACTGGTTGAAGCCCTGCGATGCGTGGGTCGGCACCTCGCTGGCCCCGGTCGCGGCCTTATAGCGCTTGACCATTTCTTCAGTGACCTCGCCGAGCCCCGGCGCCAGCGTCTTCGGGTCGAGCAGCTGGGCGGCGACGGGATCGACATTGTAGAGATAGTCGACGTCCTTGCCGAACGTCTCCGTCAGCTTGTCGATCTGGGCGAAGCCTGCGCCATGACCGATCAGCGCCTTCCACTTGAGGCCGGCATCTTTGGCTTGGCGCAGAAAGAGCGTGATGTCGGGGTTGTAGCCCGTGTGCAGGATGATGTCGGGCCGGGCACGGCGCAGCTTGGTTACCAGCGCCGAAAGATCGGTGGAAGTCGCAGCGTAGCCTTCCTCGTGCACGATGTTCATGCCGAGCGCCGAGCACGTCTCCTTGTTGCCCTTGGCAACGCCGGCGCCGTATGGCCCGTCCTCGTGGATGATAGCGACGCGCACGTCCTTCACGTCGACGCCAAGCTTGGATTTGGAAACCTCGCTGATGAACTTGCAGGAGGCCTCGCCGAACTGATCGGAATGGACCTGGCCGCGGAACACGTACTGCAAGTTCTTGTCCTTGAAGACGGCAGAGGCCACGCAGACGTTGGCCCACATGAACTTCTTTGCGGCATCGACCTTGGCCGCCATCGGCACGCAGTGGGCGCTCGAGAAGACGCCCATCAGCATGTCGACCTTGACGTCGTTCAAAAGGCGCTCGGCCTCATTGATGGCGACGTCGGCTTTGGACTGGGCGTCAGCATTGACGGGGACGATCTTGTACCCTTCGACCCCGCCCCGCTCGTTGATCATGTCGATCGCGATCTGGGTGCCGATCGCAGCTGGCTTCGAGCCGCCGGCCGCGAACGGTCCCGTCAGGTCGTAGATCACGCCGATCTTGAATTCCTTTTGAGCGGCAGCAGGGGCGGTGACGGCCAGCAGAGCAGCCAAGCCGAGCGCGAAGGCGCCCGTCGTGCGCTTGAGCATGTTTCCTCCGAAGCATCTGAAAGCGAGCTTTTTTGTTTATGGATCCGAGATTGGCTCAACTTCAGAATCAGATCAACGTCGGAATCGCCGATAGCTGTAGATCAGCCTGCATCATGCATCTGTGATGCCCCACGGAAAGCGCAGGAGCCGCGATGGCATGGACCTTGGCGCCGACCGACAGCTCCAGTTCCTCACGTTCCGGTACTGGGGCGTTCCAGGGAATTGTCGTTGGCTGAAGGGCGGTTAGCGTCGTTGCCGTCGTTGTTTGCAAGGACTGCGGCCAGCCTGACCTGTGCGCGGTAATGCAGCCCGCCGGGCTCGAATAGAATCTCTGGCTTGTACTCGGCGTCCGACAGGACTGTCTTCAGCAGGGTGTATCCGAACCCTTGCCGCGTCGGCGCTTCGGCCGGCGGCCCGCCGCTCTCCTTCCACTCGAACACGAGGCGCGGCTCGGGTCCGTCGTCGATGATCGACCAGGAAATGGCGACATTGCCTTCCGGCTGCGAAAGGGCGCCGTACTTCGAGGCGTTGGTCGCGAGCTCGTGAATGACCAGCGATGTGTTCTGGGCCGCCTGGGCCGACAGCAGCAAGGGCGGGCCGTTGGCCGTATAGCGGCCGGCGAACCCACGCATCTCGCTCTCGATGACGAGGCTGACGTCAGCGCCCTGCCAGTGCGCGGCAGCGAGCGTATCGCTGGCATTGGCCAGAGCCTGAATGCGTCCGAGCAGGGCATCCCGGGCCTCGCCCATGGTGCGCCCTTCAAGCAGCGTGCGCCGCGCAATGGAGGAGATGACGGCGAGCAGGTTGTTGGTGCGGTGCTGGAGTTCCCGCAGCAGCAGGTGGCGCCGCTCCTCGTTGCGCTGTCGCTCGGCAGCGGCGCTGACGAGCGTGTCGTGGATGTGCTGGAATTCTTGCGTCGCGAAGCACAGATTGGGCAGCGGCGCGCCACGGCCGAGCTTCTCCGCCGATTCCACGAGGACCTCGACGTTGTCCTGCAGCCGGTGGGCAATGGAAGTGGCAAGGATCAAAGCCAGGGCGAGGAGCAGGGCCGAGCCTATGCCGAAGAGCAGCCAGGTCTCCCGCAGCGGCGCCCCAACGACAGCGGCCGGAACCGCGACAGCGACGCGCCATCCGGAGGACGGCGACCGGGTGAAGGCTCCAACGATGGGCAATCCCTCGGGATCCTGAACCCACCTGACTCCGGTGTGCTGATTGAGGGGCGTTGCCAACCGTTCCGGCAGCTTCTGCCCGATCACGTCAGGTCTGCTGCTGGCGACGATGAACCCGTCCCGGTCGCTGATGTACCAGCGCGTCCCCGGCGGGCGAGACCTCTCGCTCAGCACCTCCACCAGCTTGTACGGAGAGCGGGCGATCCCGATCAATCCGGCAACGCCATCCGAGCGGCGGATCGGTGTGGCGACGATCCAGACCAGTTGCCCTTTGATCAGGTACGGCTTCAAGCCCGAGACGTGGGGCTCGTTTCGCTGGATGATCGACCGGACGCGCGTGGCATCGACCGCCTGGGGGATTGGGCTTCCCAGCGGCAGGGCCGTGTTCAGGATCGGCCAGCCGCCCAAGTCGTAGACGACGACATGGGAGCCGCGTGGCACCAGCGCCCGTGCCGCGTTCTGGTAGAGGCGCGCCAGATCCATCTCGGGTCCCAGGATGCCACTGAGAGTTTCGAGCAGGAGCTGCTGCGATTGGATCTCGCTCTCGAGATCCTTGGCCAGCTCGTGGGCGGTTGCCAGCGTATCGGCTTCGATCGCACGGTACTGTTCGACCGTATAGTGATAAACCACGGCGCCGCACATCGCGAGAACCGGGATGGCGATCGACAGTCCGTAGAGGATGAGCCGCTGGGCGAAGGTCGGCGGCAGGCGTGAACGCATGAGTACAGACCGGTGGGACCTCGCAGAAGACGGAGTAACCTGTCCGGTATGAGCAAGAAATGCAACTCAAACTCGCACAGTCCGTCTCATGATGGATGGGGGCAGCTCAGCTAGCAAGATGGCTATGGCTTGGCCGCCCGCCGCGTGTCGATTCGAGCGTCGCCAGGAACCGCGACGTCCAGCTGTGGACGTCGTTCGCATGCAGAACGTCCATCATGCGCTGATAGCGCGCCTGGCGGGCGTCGAGCGGCATCTCGAGGGCGAAACGGATCGCCGCCGCCACCGCTTCGGGCTCGTGCGGATTGACGATCAGCGCGCCGTCGAGCTCCTCAGCCGCACCCGCGAACTGCGATAGCACGAGGACGCCGGGATTGGAGGGGTCCTGCGCCGTCACGTACTCCTTGGCAACGAGGTTCATGCCATCGCGCAGCGGCGTCACGAGGCCGACCCTGGCCAGCCGGTAGAGCCCCGCGAGCGCGGCACGGGAGTAGGCGCGGTTGACGTAGCGGATGGGGGTCCAGGTGACCGCCCCGTGCATGCCATTGATCTGCCCGGCGAGCGTCGAAACCTGCCGGTCGATCTCGATGTACTCCTGGATCTCGGCCCGCGACTTTGGGGCTATCTGGAGGAATGTGACGCGGCCGTGCCATTCGGGATAGGTGCTGAGGAAGCGCTCGATGGCATCCATCCGGTTCGGCAGGCCCTTGGAGTAGTCGAGGCGATCGACGCTCATCACCATCGCGCGGCCGCTGAGGCTTTCCGCAGTCTCCCTGATCAGCGAGGTCGCGGCAGCCCGGCGAGCGGTGCGCTCGAAGCGAGTCGTTTCGATGCCGACAGGAAAGGCGCCGAGGACGACGGAGCGGCCGTCGGCCTGCAGATGATGCGCATCGGGTGAGCGCACCGCGCCCTGCCGCACGAGGTAGCGGCTGAGGTTGTCGCAATCGTTCTCGGTCTGCAGGCCGATCAGGTCGAATGCCACCAGCGCGCCGACGATCTCGCGATGCTTCGGCAGCGCGGTCAGAATGTCGGGGGGAGGGCAGGGAACGTGGAGGAAGTAGCCGATGCGGTTCTCGTGCCCGCGCTCGCGCAGCAGCTTGGCAAGCGGCATCAGGTGATAATCGTGCACCCAGATGATGTCGTCGGGTCGCAGAAATTTCGACAGGCGGTCGGCAAAGAAGTTGTTCACCCGCTGATAGCCCGTCAGATCCGATCGGTTGAACTCAGCGAGATCGAGCCGGTAGTGCAGAATGGGCCACAGCACCCGGTTGGCAAAGCCGCTGTAGTACTCGTTGTAGTCGGCGGACGCGAGGTCCACGACGACGTAGGTGGTGTTGCCCACTTTCCGTGTCGTGGGCTCCGGGTTGGGCTCCTCAGTGACGCGCCCGCTCCACCCGAACCAGATCCCCTCGCGGCCGCTGAGTGCGGCCTGAACGGCCACCGCGAGACCGCCGGCCGAGGATTCGCTGGCGCTCTCGGGAACCGCGACGCGGTTGGAGATCACAATGAGGCGAGCGACCATGCCTGCTCCCAGCCTTTCGATAGCCGCTTGGCGGTGATGACGATTCCGGCCATCGAGTACGTCTGCGGCAGGTTCCCCCAAAGACGTCCGGTAATAGGATCGATGTCCTCCGACATGAGACCGAACGAGTTGCGATAGCGCAGCAGATCGGTGAAGTGCTCGCGTGCAGCCGCGGTGCGGCCGATAGCGGCCAATGCATCAGCAAGCCAGAACCGACAGATGACGAAGGCCGACTCAGGTGCGCCGAAGTCGTCATTGGCAGTATAGCGCATAATGTGGCCGGAGCGTTCGAGTTCGCGCTCGATCACTTCGCACGTGGAAATGAATCGTGGATCGCTCGGCGCGACGAGGCCGATCTCGGCAAGCAGGAGCGAGCTGGCATCGAGCTCGTCGGAGTCGAAGGCGGCGGTGAATGCGCCCCGCCTGGGATGCCATGCCCGCTCGAGAATCTCCTCCCTCAGCTGGCGGGCGCGGGCCCGCCACGCCTCCGCCTCGCTCGTCAAGCCGAGCGCGTGCGCGATGCTGCTCAGGCGGTCGCAGGCCACCCAGCCCATGGCGGCGGAATGGGTGTGCACGCGCCAGCGGCCGCGGAATTCCCAGATGCCGGCATCCGGCTGCAGCGCCAGCCGCCACGCGAGCTCGCCATGCTGCTCGAGGCGACGGAAGAGGGCCGTGTCGCCCATCCGCTCTAGCCGCTCGTCCACGAACATCTGCTGAGCGGCGAGAATGATGCTGCCGTAGACATCGTGCTGGTGCTGCTCGGCGGCAGCATTGCCGATCCGCACAGGCCCGTTATCCTCGAACCCGGTCAGATCCGTCGCAGTCCGTTCCTCAAGACTCTGGCCCGGCACGATGCCGTAGACGGGGCGCAGCGGGCCTGGCTTCTGGACCGCGTTGGTGAGGTAATCGAGGTAAGCCTCCATCGCGTTCGTATTGCCGAGGTGGTTCAGGGCCTGCACGACGAAATAGGCGTCACGCAGCCAGCAGAAGCGATAATCCCAGTTCCTGCCGGACCCTGGAGCCTCGGGAATGGAGGTTGTGACGGCCGCGATGATGGCGCCGGTGTCCTCGAAGGTGCACAGCTTCAGGGAAATCGCCGCGCGGATCACCGCCGACTGCCACTCAAACGGAATGGCGAGGGTCCGCACCCATGTCTGCCACCACTGGCGGGTCTCGTACTCGAACCTCCGCCCGGTGGCTTCGACTGGACTTTCCAGCGGCTCGTCAGGGCCGAACACCAGGGTGACAGGCCGGGTGAGCGCGAAGGGAACTTCCTCGGCGACGTAGGACAGCGGCGCATCGGTGGTGAGGCGTATCACGTCCGAGCCGCTGGAGAACCTGATGTGGCTCGATCCCAGGGTGCGCGCCGAGGCCGGCACACCGTAGTTGAATGTCGGCCGCACCCGGATTCGCAGCCGCGGCAGCCCGGACAGCGGCTCGATGCGACGGAAGATCTGCGCCGGGTGGAACATGCGCCCATAGTGTAGGAATCGGGGCGCGAAATCGGTGACGCGAACGCTGCCGCCTTCGGCGTCCGTCAACACGGTGGTGATGATCGCGGTATTGCGATCGTAGTTGCTTTCGCACCGCACCTGATCCTGGAGCACGATGTCCGTGTACCCCTTGTCCTCGCCGCCGGCGAGTAGACGCGAGAAGACCGGGTTGCTGTCGAAGCGCGGGAAACACCACCAGACGATGCGGGCATTGCAGTCGATCAGGGCCGCGATGCGCCCGTTGCCGATGAGGCCGTAATCGAGACCATGTGCACTCACGTCGTCGCCTCCTGCCGGGCGAGACCTTGCAGCCACGCGCGGACATCGGCGGCGCTCTCGAAGCGCTTGACGGCGCCCGGCCGCTCCTGACCGACGGAGAGGCCGATGCCGCCCCATTTCGGCAACTCGGCGAACGCCGACTCGTCGGTGACGTCATCGCCGATGAACACCGGCCGCCGTGTCCGCCACGGCGCGCGAGCCATGAACTCCGCAACGGCCGTGCCCTTGCTGTAGCGGGCATGCTTGATCTCGTAGACGCACTTGCCGGCCACGATCGTGAGCTCGTCGGACTTGTGTGCCTGGACGGCTGCCCGGACACTTTCCGCGACCCGCTCGGCAGCCGCGGCAGCCTTTCGGAAGTGGACAGCAATCGCCACTGTCTTGTCCTCGATCAGAACACCGGGAATGCTGGCAAGCGGCGCTAGCAGCCAGCGCACGCCATTGGGGATCGCTGGGGCGGCGCGGTGGACTCGCGCCGCATCCGCCTCGAAGCGAATCTCGGCTCCATGCACGCCAGCTGCGGGAAGCCGCACGGGGGCGAGAAGGGCATCGACGGCGCCGATCGGCCGGCCCGACACGACCGCGAGGGCGCCCCCCAGTTGCCGGTTCAGCACGGCAAGGCAGCGGATGAGCTCCTTGGGCGCGAAGACGTCATCTGGACTGGGAGCGATGTCGATCATGGTGCCGTCCAGGTCCAGGAACAGTGCATCCTTTTCGGAATTGAAATCAAAGGCCGTCATGGAGAGCTTTTTTCAGGACCCGCCAAGTACGCGCATGCAGTCCTGGTCAGTGGAGAAACCCCTGAAAGGACGCAAATGCGGGGATTTTGGTTCCAATTGGCTGCTGGACGACGGTGCCCGCGCAGCGGTTCTTCGAGATACTATCGCCGAACTGCGGCTGTTATGAGTCTGCGGAGGTGAGCGGGCGATGAATCGACTCCTGTGAGGGGGAGGCCGCGGTGCGGTTCGGGCTCATGTCACCTGCGCCTCGAGAAGCCGCTTCAGCCGCCTCAGGTCGTTGCGCATGGTTTGAGCAGGCGCATGCCCCAATAGGCTGGCAAGGAGGTGACCCATCGCTCCGCCCGGCGGCTCGTAGGCGATGAAGACAGTGACGACGGTTTCCAGCCCGCCGCCCGCATCGTGGAACTCGACCCAGCCAGAATTCGGCACATCGGCGCCTTCGATAGATTCCCAGGCGACGAAACCTGGCGGCTTGTCCTCGACGATGCGCGATACCCATTTCAGCCGCCGTCCCAAGGGGCCGCGCACGGTCCATGCAGTGAGGCGCTGCGGCAGTTGTTGGATGCTCTCCACCCCCTGCATGAAGAGAGGCAGGTTGGCCTCCTCGCGCCAGAAGCGGTAGACCGCCTCGCGGGGGCGGGTGATGGAAATCGTCGCGCGCGAGACGTAGGCGGCCTCGCCTGCGGTCGAGAGCGCGGCGACGGCCGGGCAGTGGCCGGTCGCCCCGCGGGCGATCAGTCCCGCGCCGCCCAAGGCGGACATTGCGCCGAGCAGGCGACCATGGCGAGCACCCCAGGCTATCAGCATGCCACCGGCGAGGGCAGAAACGATCCGCTCACCCTGACCGACGTTTACCCATCCCACAGCGGAGGCGGGGCGCAATGCCGGTGGCCGCGTCCACGTTGGTTTGTTTGCGATCTCGCTCATTCCCGCCTCCTGACCCGTAGAGCTTTGTTGGATCAACTGCCGTCCGCCGCCATTCGTTCCAGAAAGCACGCATGCAGATAATAGGACAAAGCTCACTTGACTTACCATTTCAGGCATCTTAAGCCGCATGCCCATGATCAGAACTGCGCACACATTTACCCATTCGCGATGCCGCCGCATCACGCGCGGCGCACGGTGCTGATCGGCTCAAGAATACGTCGGATACGCACTCAGGACGCTGCCGGACAAGGATCGGTGGCACTGGGGTCATTTTCCGAGCCTTCTCCGGTTGCATTGGCTGCAAGGAGTAGGCCATGTACATTCCACCCGTTTTTCGGACCGACGATGCCGTGGCGTGGGACTACGTTTCGAAGCGCGGCTTCGGGACCGTCGTCGCTGTCGCGGACGCTATTCCGGTCGCTGCGCACGTGCCCTTCATCGCGACCGCG
>JAEZHL010000023.1 GCA_023416575.1 Pseudomonadota bacterium | reverse complement strand
ACGCCGTCGCGCTGGTGCTGGAAGAGATCATAGGCGGCTTCGATGTCGTCGAGCTTGAACTGGTGCGTCACAAGCGGCTTCAGGTCGGCACGGCCCGAACCGATGACGCTCAGCATGCGACGCATCCGTTCCTTGCCGCCAGGGCAGAGCGTCGTGACAATGCGATGGTCGCCGAGGCCGGCAACGCACGGCCCGAGCGGAATGGAGATGTCCTTGCTGTAAAGGCCAAGGCTCGACAGTGTGCCGCCGGGTCTCAGCGCGCGCAGGGCGGCGCCGAAGGTTTCTTGCAAGCCGATCGCTTCGATGGCGACATCGACGCCGCGCCCGTCGGTCAGGCGCATGATCTCATCGACAGGGTCGACGTTCGACGAGTTGACGCCATAATCGGCCCCGAGCCGTTTGCTCATAGAGAGGCGGTCGTCCAGCCTGTCGACGGCGAAAATCTTCGTGGCACCCATCAGCCGCGCGCCCACTGTCGCGCAGAGGCCGATCGGACCCTGCGCGAAGATAGCAACGCTGTCACCGACCTTGATCTTGCCGGACTCCGCCCCGCCGAAGCCGGTGGACATGATATCCGGGCACATCAGCACCTCGACGTCCGAGAGACCGTCGGGGATCGGCGCCAGGTTCACCATGGCATCCGGCACGCGCACGAACTCTGCCTGGCAGCCGTCGATCGTGTTGCCGAACTTCCAGCCGCCCATCGGCTTCCAGCCATGCGCGGTATCGGGGCCGTCCTGGGCGGAATCACCAGATAACGCGGCGTAGCTGTACCCCGTCGGCGTGATCGCGCCGGCAATGACGCGCTGGCCCTCCTGGTAGCCTTTGACGGCAGAGCCGAGCTTTTCGATCACCCCGACGGGCTCGTGGCCGATGATCCGCCCGGAATCGACACGATGCTCGCCCTTGAGGATGTGGATGTCGGTTCCGCAGATCGTCGTCGTCGTGACGCGGAGCAAGGCATCGAGCGGGCCGATGTCTGGAATCGGTTTTTCATCCAGCACGATCCGCCCAGGCTCGACGAACACCGTGGCTTTCATTTTCGCCATTGCGCAATCTCCCTTTGCCCGAAAACGGGCCAAGCCGGCCACTTGTTCCGGACGGCTGGTGTCGGCAGGCAGGGAGGCGTGCGCAGGGATGCAGGCGGCCGCGTTCGGTCAGCCCTTGGCGTCGATCTCAGCGAACACGCGGCGAGCGATGCGGAAGCACTCGACACCGGCCGGCATGCCGGCATAGACCGCGATCTGGTGCAGGATGGACTGGATTTCATCGCGCGTGACGCCGTTGCGGATGGCACCGCGCAGATGCAGCTCCCATTCCTCCATGCGGTTGACGCCGGCGATCAGACCCAGATTGATCATCGAGCGCGTCTTCGCCGGAATGCGCTCGTCACCCCAGACGGTCCCCCAGCAATACTCGTTGAGCATGTCCTGAAACGGCCGATTGAAGTCGTCGGCGGTGGACATCGACTTCTCGACGTACTCCGCTCCCAGGACCTCTTTGCGCTTGGCGAGCCCCGTCTCCCAGATCTTCTTGTCCACTTCGCTCCTCCTCCGGGCATGATTGATTTTCTCGGACGCTGGAGCCTTGCTCCGAAAGCGGCCGGTCGTCGTCGCGGGAGGTTACACGCTGCGCGGCTTGGGTCAAAATACGCGCGGCCCCGCCAACAGCATGTGTGGGCTGCATCATCATTTCGTGCAGTAGGCCGCAAACAGGAGCATGGTGGCGCCCGGCCGGCGTGTACGATGACTGGCCCCCGCCAAGCGAAACCACAGTCCCGAATCCATGTCCTTCCTGAGCATCCCGAACCCGCGCAACGTCACGCTGCTGGCTCTCTCCCAGGGCTTCTTCATGTCAGTGCAGTCGATGGCCATCGCCACGACGCCCCTTGCCGGGCACGCGCTGCTCGGCGTCGACAAGACTCTGGCGACGCTACCGCTGTTCCTCAATCACGCGGGCGTCATGCTCACGACGGTCCCGGCATCGTTATTGATGGCTTGGATCGGGCGCCGCGGAGGCTTCTCGGTTGGCGCAATGTGCGGTGTGATCTCCGGCCTGATCTCCGTCTTCGCCATCTACATGCAGAGTTTCGCGCTGCTTTGCCTCGGCTCGCTGTTCCAGGGCATGGCGGCTGCATTCGCCTGGTACTTCAGGTTTGCCGCCGCCGATGCCACCGAGCCGGCACTGCGGCCGAAAGCCATTTCGCTGGTCATGCTCGGCGGGGTGATTGCGGGCTTCCTGGGGCCGCAAACCGCGAAATGGGCCGTGCACTGGCTCGATCCGCTGATTTTTGCCGGTGTCTACGTCATGGTCGCGGTGTTTTCAGCCGCTGTTTTGCTGCTCGTCCAGGGACTGCGAATCCCAACGCTTTCCGCCGCAGAGAAGGCCGAGGGCGGTCGGCCGATGTCGGAGATCGTGCGCCAGCCAGCTTATATCGTCGCGCTCACGTCATCGATGTTCGGCTACGGGGTGATGACGCTCATCATGTCGGCGACTCCCCTTGCCATGCTCGCCTGCGGGTATGAGTTCAAGGACAGCGCAACGGTGATCCAGGCGCATGTCGTGGCAATGTTCCTGCCCTCATTCTTCACGGGCCACCTCATCACGCGTTTCGGTGTGCTGCCGATCATCGCCGCGGGTGCCTTGATCCAGATGCTCTGCGCCATCGTCAACCTGACGGGCGTCGATTTCTGGAACTTCTTCCTCGCCAACGCTCTGGTCGGCCTCGGTTGGAACTTCACGTTCGTCGGTGGCACGACACTGCTCACGACGACCTACAAGCCTGCAGAGCGCGCCAAGGTGCAGGCGAGTCACGACTTCGCCGTCTATGGCACGACTGCGCTTGCAGCTGGCATGTCGGGCATGCTGCACGCGAACGTCGGCTGGACGGTGGTCAATGTCGCCGCGCTGCCGCTGATGTGCGCGGTGCTGCTGGGCACGATCTGGCTCCGCCGGCGACAACAGGCGGCTCAGATCCTGCAAGTCCGATAATCGGAAAGGGCCAGAACCCAGCGGGGTCTGGCCCTTTCGTAACTGGTCTAGCGATTGGCCAACCGGCCCAAGTCCGGCACCGGACGCGCCGTTGCCGGGTTCTTGGCCAGCATCTGCTCCAGCTCGTTCGCGACCGCGAGCACCAGGGCATCGGAGCCGTTCGGGCCGACGATCTGGATGCCGAACGGCATTCCCATGTGATCGACGCCGCAGGGGATGACCGCCGCGGCCGGGATCGCGGTCGTCAGCGCGTAGGTGATCGCGAGCCAGCGCATATAGGTCGGCATCGCCTCGCCGTTGATCTCGGTGATCGCCAGTTGCGCGTGCGGGAACGGACTGACTGAGGCGGTGGGGCAGATCAGAATATCGGCGTCATCGAAGAACTCGAGGAAGCGATGATAGATCTTCGACTGCTCGACGTTGGCCCAGGCGATGTCGGAGGCGGTCAGCTTCAAGCCCCGCTCGGTATTGTCGATGACGTTCGGTCCGAGCAGATCGCGGTGCTTCTCCAGACGCTCGCGATGCGCGCCGACGAAGTAGATGCCACGGAGGATCTCGAAGACGTCGTGCACCGGGCCGAGATCCGGGTCGCGATCCTGGGCATCTGCGAAGGCGCTGCGGAACGTCCTGACCCGCTCGTCGAACACGCGGCGGATGTTCGTGTCCATCGGTGAGCAGCCGAGATCGGCCGAGATCGCGACGCGGACGCTGCCGAGGTCCACCGGTGGCAGCACTTCCGGAATGCGCAGCACATCATCGCTCGAGAACGGGTCGTGCTTGTCGAGATCGATCTGCGCCTTGAGCAGCAGGTGCAAGTCGGCGACGGTGCGGCCCATGGGGCCGTTGACCGAAAACGGCGACAGGGCCGTCGAGCGCTCCGGGCCTGGAACGACACCCGGCGACGGCCGGAAGCCGCTGACGCCGCAGAACCCGGCCGGTGTCCGCAAGCTGCCGCCGTAGTCCGATCCGGTGGCGAGTGGCAGCATGTTCGTTGCGAGAGCGACGGCCGAGCCGCCCGACGAACCGGCGCAAGTCTTCTCGGGATCGAACGGGTTGCCGGTCGCGCCGTACACCTTGTTCTTGGTGTTGGCGCCCGCACCGAACTCCGGCGTGTTCGTCTTGGCAAGGATGACGGCACCCTGCTCACGCAGGTTGGCGACCGTTGCTTCATCCCGCTCCGGCACGTGGTCCTTGTAGATCAGCGACCCCCAGGTCGTGCGGAGACCGCCCGTCGCCTGCAGGTCCTTGATGCCGAGCGGAAGCCCGTGCAGCAGGCCGAGCTCGTCGCCACGCATCACGGCTGCTTCAGCGGCCTTCGCGGCCGCCTTCGCACCCGTCTCGTCCATGGCGACGATTGCATTCAGGGCAGGGTTCACGGCCCCGATGCGCTCCAGGCAGCTATCCAGGAGCTCCACCGGCGACAACTTCTTGGCGCCGATCAGGCGGCGGGCTTCCACTGCGGACAGGTCGCAAGGATTGCTCATCGGGGCGTTTGCCTTTCCAGAATGCTATGGGCTTTTGTGGAGGTTTCTCAGTCGCGCGCCGGCGTGTTCGGCTCGCCGAGATCCCAGTAGATGCCGGCCATCAGCTCGAGCGAGCCTTGGGACACGGACATCAGGATATGCTCGTCCGGTGCGTGCTGCGAGCAGGAACCGTATGAATGCGGCACCCACAGCGTCGGCATTCCGAGGAGATCCGTGAAGATGTCGTTGCAGATGGAGCCGCCCATCTGCGGCACGACGGCCGGCTTCTGGTCTGCCGTGCGGCGGATGGAGTCGACGGCCCAGACGACCCAGGGATTGTCGGGCTCGGTGCGGGTCGCAGCGAAGCTGCCATCGTTGGTGCCCGGCGGGTCCATGACGCGTACCGTGTCGAAGCCCTTCTCTTTCAGATGCCGCTCGACCCCGGAGCGAACCTTGGACATGTCCGTTCCGGCCACGAAACGCAGCTGGCAGTGCGCGACGGCCTTGGGCGGAATAGCATTGACCGGCTTGCCAGGCATACCGGCACCAAACGCGAGGATGTTGAGCACATTCGCGCCATAGACCCGCTCGGCCGGCGTGTGGCCGGGCTCGCCCCACCAGGCGTCGATCTTCGGGCCCTTTTCGCCGCCATCGACCGCGACATCGGCCAGCGCCTCTCGTACGGCCTTGGAGATCGGCGGCGCCTTGAGCTCATCCACCAGGAGCTCGCCCTTGGGTCCGATGATGGATGCGATCGCGTGCGAGAGGATCACCGCCGGATTGGCGATCAGGCCGCCCCAGTTGCCGGAATGATGACCGCCTTCCCTGAGCTCGCAGACGAGGTCGAAGTTCATCGCGCCGCGACATCCAAGCGTCAGCGAGGGGCGGTCCGGCTGGGTCCGGGGACCGTCGGACGCGATCAGCACGTCGGCTGCGAAGTCCTCGCGATTGGCCGCGATCAGCTCGGCCAGCCCCTTGGACCCTGATTCCTCGCCCATCTCGATCATGAACTTGGCGTTGAAGCCGAGCCGGCCGCCGCGCTCCCCGAGCACGGATTCCAGGGCCGCCATGTTGATCGTGTGCTGGCCCTTGTTGTCGGCGGTGCCACGACCGTAAAGCCGGTCACCATCCCGCGCTGTGGTCCACGGGCCTTCGCCCTTCGACCACTGCGCATCCATACCGAGAACGACGTCGCCATGACCGTAGCCGAGCACGGGCGGCAGCTTCGGATCCTCGATGCGCGTGGCAAGCAGCACGGGACCCTGCCCGGCGATCGGGTTCGGGTAGATCCGGCAGGTGAACCCCATCCGCTCGAAAGCAGGGACCATCTCCTCGTTGAGATAGGTTTCGAGCTGCGGCAGGCTCGCCGGCAGGAGCTGGCTCTCGGTCCGGTAGGTGACGCGCCGTGCCAAATCTTTCTCGAATGCACCGCTCAGCAGGTAATCGCGTGCGCGCGCAATCGCGCCTGTCCTCGATCCCGTCTGTGCTTTCTCTGCCATCTCTCTGTCCCGACTGCGTATGCTTTTGATCTGACGTGCGTGAAGACTGACCCACCGGCGCCACCGCGTCCAGTAGATCCCTGAGCGCGCATAACTGACATGCCCTGCATGTACCACAGACGCCTTGTCACGGCGGCCTGCTCGGCCGCATCTTCAGGAGCCCCGATCGCGGGCGACTGGAGGGACAAAAGGGGTGTCGTCGTTCGAGAGTCGGAAGTTGGCTGCGCTGGCGGCACGCCTGCGTGCCAGCGGTCAGGCAGGCAAGCGCAACGATCCGATCGTGGGCGTCATCTGGGTGACGCTCGCCATGGCGACGTTCGCCGGCCTCGGCACGTTCGGGAAGTACTGCATCCAGGCCGGTCTCGACCCGCTGCAAGTCATCTTCTTCCGCAATTTCTTCTGTCTCTTCCTGATGCTGCCCTTGCTGCACTGGCGCGGGCCGTCATTGGCGGTGACTACACAGGTCAAGCTCTATGGCGTTCGGGTGGGGCTCGCCTTCGTCTCGATGATGACCTGGTTCACGGCGCTGTCGCTCATTCCATTCGCGGAGTTGACCGCGATGGGCTTCCTTGCGCCGCTGTTCGCGACGATCTTTGCGGTGATCTGGCTCGGTGAGGTGGTGCGGGCCCGACGGTGGACGGCGCTCGTCATCGGCTTTATCGGCGCTCTCATCATCCTGCGGCCCGGCTATGGGGGCTTCGGGCTGGGGCAGATGCTGGCACTCTTCTCAGCTTTGTCGGCGGGGATCATCGGGCCGCTGCTGAAGCAGATGACCGCCCACGACGACCCGGACAAGATCGTCTTCATCACCAATCTATGGGCGACGCCGGCATCCCTGATTCCGGCGCTGTTCGTGTGGGAATGGCCGCCTCTGGCGGTGTGGCCGTACATTGTTGCCATGGGGTTCTGCGCGGTTCTCGGCCACGTGGCACTGCTGCGCGGCTTCGCGTCGACCGAGGCATCGCTCGTCTTCACGTTCGAGTTCTCGCGCCTGCCGTTCGCCGTAGCGGCGGGCTACCTGCTGTTCGGCGAGGCGACCGACCTGTGGACCTGGGTCGGAGCCCTCATCATCTTCTGCTCGGCCGCTTACGTGACCCGGCGGGAGGCGCAGCTCGCGCGCGACAGCGGCGTCCGCATCCGGGACGTTTCCGACCCGCTCAGCCTGACGCCGGTCAACCTGCGCTTCTGACCGGCCGCCTGCTAGCGCTCGTCTGCTACACTGCACGACGTCAACGTTCACCGGAAGTGCTGCGCAGCCTTGCAGTCTTCGAAGCGAGCTGTTATACGGCGGCTCCTCGGCCCACGACCCACCCGGGTCCCGGCCTCCCCGGACTGGGGGATAGTTTAATGGTAGAACAGCGGACTCTGACTCCGCTAGTCGTGGTTCGAATCCACGTCCCCCAGCCAATCCTCATAAATCCAGAATCCGATCCACTGCTTGAGCGCGCTAGCTGCTCAAATCCTGCGGCTGTCGTACGCCCAGTGGAGAAGTGACTGGCGCTGGCGGGGGCGGCAGGATAGGTCGCTGGGCTCACAATGTTTCCTGATCTGGCCCACGTGCCTGCGGATGGCCTTCCACCGCTTGATCTGCCACCTGTCCTCCATCGGCAACCGCCGGCCCATGTAGTAGCGGCAGTACCATTGGAACCAGCCGCGCGGGTCGTCCGGATGGATCCAGCCCTTCCGGCGCCATTCTGACAGCGGGTGGCTGGCGGCGACCTGGAAATAGTTCAGTGAACAGTCGCGACCGGACGGTGACAGCTTGGCGTGCGTGAACCAGGCAGCGGGGAACTCCTCACGGCAGTCGGTCAGGTACTTGCCGCAGAAGACCCCGAGCTCGAGCATTTGCGGGGGCGTCAGCTCCGGCTCGAACTCAGGATCGAAATTGCGTCCGACGGGGGCTGTCAGCTCGTAGCGATAGCCCTTCTGCATCTTGTCGTTCACGAGCACAGTTTTCCGGCGCATGAGGGCTGTCCGTTGATTGCTGGCTCCTCGCATCGTGGAGAAAAGGGCACGCCGCCCGCGGAGTTCCGCTACTGCCCCGGCCCGCTGCAGACCGTCGTGCCGGAAAGTAGGCAAACGGATGGCACCCGTGACGGGCGCTGCAGGTTGCGCTAAGCAGCACGTGAAGTGACCACAAACCGGAGGAGCATCCATGAGCCTGCCCGAGACCATGGCCTACATCCGCCTCGACGGGTTCGGTGGGCCGGAGGTGTTGAAGCCGGATACGATGCCGGTGCCGCAGCCTGGGGGAGGCGAGGTGTTGGTGAAGGTGGCCGCCGCCGGCGTCAACCGGCCGGACGTGCAGCAGCGCCTGGGCCAGTACAACCCACCGCCCGGTGCCAGCCCGGTGCCGGGGCTGGAGATTGCCGGCGAGGTGATTGCCGTCGGGTCCGGCTGCCGCCGCTTCAAGGTCGGCGATAAAGTCTGTGCTCTGGTGTCGGGTGGCGGGTACGCGGAGTATTGCGTCGCGCCGGAGCCGCAGGTGCTTCCAGTCCCAAAAGGGTTGACCATGGAGGAGGCGGGTGCCGTTCCCGAAACCTTCTTCACGGTCTGGACCAACGTATTCGATCGTGGCCGCCTGCAGGCAGGTGAGACGCTGCTGATCCATGGCGGCTCGAGCGGCATCGGCACGACCGCTATTCAGCTCGCGCGCGCGTTCGGCTCGCGCGTGTTCTGCACGGTCGGCGGCG
>JAEZHL010000175.1 GCA_023416575.1 Pseudomonadota bacterium | reverse complement strand
TTCGCAACGGCGTCAACGACGCTCGGAGCCCACTTCTTCGACAGCTCGTCGATTGCGGGGCGAGCCTTCGCAATGAAGGGCGCGCGATCGAGCTTCACGGCGGTCATCTTATGCTTTTCGACCAGGCCCGAGCAGACCGTATCGATCTGCTGCTTTGTAACCTCGTCACCATACTTGGCCGCATCGAGGACCGAGCTGATGACGGCTTCGCGCAGCTCCGGCGTCAGGCTATCCAGGAACGCCGAGCTGATCGACCAATGCCACACCGCCGGGACGTGAGCCGTGTAGATGAGATGTGACTGGACCTCGTAGAGCTTCGCCTGGTTGACGTTGAAGCACGGATTTTCCTGTGCCTCGACGACACCCATCTGCAGGCCGCTGAAAAGTTCCGGGTACGCAACGGGCGTCGGACGCGCGCCGAGTTCTGACCAGACGCGAACCCATGACGGGATTTCGGGCACGCGCAACTTCAACCCTTTCAGGTCGTCGGGGCTGTTGATGGCTTTCTTGGCCGTGAGATGCCGATCGCCGCGACGGAAGAAGGCGACGAGGTCGATCTTTGCCTTATCCTTGATGAGCTTCTTGCCTTCAGCTCCGGCCGGGCCTGCCCAATAGGCGAAAACCTCCTCCGCGCTGGGGAAGACGAATGGCACGACGGTTGCAGCGTATTCCGGAGCGACGACGTTCGGCAGCAAGTCGCCGAACAGAGTCATCTGCACCTGATTGACGGTCAGCTGCTCGAGATTGTCGCGCTCACCGCCGAGGACAGCAGAGTGGAAGACCTTGACTGAGATCTTGCCTTTGCTGCGCTCCTTGACGAGCTCGGCGAATTTATCGACGGCCTGGAACTCGGGGCCTGGGGGCGACGTGTGCGTCGCAAAGCTGATTTCGATCGCGTTCGCGGCGGACGTGGCCCCGAATGCAACTGTGAGCGCCAAAGCGGAGCTCATCAAAAGTTTCTTCAGCATAGTTTCGTGTTTCCTCCTGAGTTGAAAGTTCTGGTAGGGCAGAAAGAGGTTACGAGTTTGCGGCTGTTTCCACCGCTTCTCTGACCGATTGACCTGTCGTCACGCCAATTGCCTTGGCGCAGGTACCGACGGCGCTGACCGTTCCATGTAACCATGCGTCCTCGGCATCGCCGATCCGAGCCGTATTGTGCGAGGTCGTCGCGCAGGCGATGCCCTTCTGGTCGAGCATGGCGATGGCCGCGCGTCCGGCGTCGGACTTGCCGCCACCGGCATCGTTGAAAATGACGAGATGCGGCGGATGCAGGGTGGCGAAGGCACCCGAGATCGCTCCGCCGTGCGAGCCGCAAATGACGATGGCACCCGCGTCTTTGGCGCTGATGAGGGAAATGGAATCCATCAGGACGACGGGGCGTCCGGCGATCTGCGTGACGGTATCGTTCCTCATGGCCGGCCCTCTGCGTACACGCGGCGCACCGCGCTCTGGACCGGCTCGCCGATCAGGAAGCCAGCCTTGACCGCCAGCGGATTGAGTGCCGTGATCACGCCGGAATTCCAGGTCTCCATCGCGTTTCCGATGAAGGCGCTGTCATGTGATACAGTGCCCGCAATAATTCCGAGTTTCTCCAAATAGGGCAGCGAAGCCGTTCCGGCCTCATCCTTGCCGATCCCCGCATCATTGAAGAACACGGCGGCGATCGGAACCCGGCCGGCATACTCGCCGGAGCTGATGCCCCCGTGTGACCCGGTCATGATGATCTGATCCTGGTCCTCTGGTTTCACGTGCGCGATGGTATCCACGGCCACGACGCGCCGATTGCCGACAGTTCCGACAACCTCGCGAAGCATCACGAAATCAGGGCTCGCCGAGCTCATTTCGATGCCACCTCCATGCCGGACAGCTCATGCAGCAGGAGGGCGAGGGAGGAATTGTCGAGCCCGCTGCGGCCCGTGGCATCGAGAATGCCATAGAGCTGCTGAATGAGGGACGTCGCGGGGAGTGGAGTTCCCGTCGCGCTGCCATTCTCGAGCGCGAGTTTCAGGTCCTTGCGCTGCAAGGTGACCCGGAACCCGGCGGCATAATTGTTGTCGAGAACCCGTTGGCCATGGAGATCGAGGGCCTTGCTTTGCGCAAACCCGCCGAGCAGCGCAGTGCGCACCTTCGCCGGGTCGACGCCGTTTTTCTTGGCGAGCGTCAGCGCTTCGGCGACGGCCTGGATATTGATCGCAACGGCGACCTGGTTGCAGACCTTGCACACCTGCCCGGCACCGTGGCCGCCGATGTGACTGATCGTTTTGCCCATTGCCTCGAGAACCGGGCGGCAGCGTTCAAGCACATGCGCCTCGCCGCCGATCATGATGGACAGGGTGCCGCTTTCCGCCCCTTGGAAGCCGCCACTCACGGGCGCATCGAGCATGTCTATGCCGCGCTCGGCGAGCTCCCGAGCCATGGCCTGCGTCGCTGTCGGCGAAATCGAGCTCATGTCGATGAGGACGCTGCCCCGGCGCATGCTCGCCGCCAATCCGCCCGCGCCGCGCACGACAGCCTCGACGTCCGGCGTATCGGGAAGCATCGTGATGACAATGTCGGCGTCAGCAGCGCCTGCGATCGAGCCCGCGTCGGTGGCGCCAGCCGACGTCAACTCTTCGACGGCAGCACGATTGAGGTCATGAACCGCCAGTGAGAAGCCGGCTTTGATGAGATTGACGGCCATCCGCCGCCCCATGACGCCAAGGCCGATGAAGCCGATTTTTTCAGTTCCGGAACCGTGTGATGTCGTCACTGTTTGTATGCCCACGAGATTGCGATGCTGCTGGGTGTCCAGTTCAGTGCGTCTTGCAATGCAGTCCGCCATCGACGCACAGATCGATGCCGGTGATGTATCTCGCCTCGTCGGAGGCCAGGAACAGCGCCGCGTGCGCGATGTCCCAGCCATCGCCCATGCGCTTCATCGGCGGAATGGCCGCGCGCTTGCGCTGCATCTCGGTAAAGTCGGTGTAGTGCTCCTTCATCGCCTGATAGATGTGCGGCGTATCCATCAAGCCCGGGAGGACGGTATTCGCGCGGATGCCCTTGTCCGCATATTGCAGTGCGATCGCGCGGGTGAAGTGGTTCACCGCGGCTTTCGAGGCGTAATAAGAGATGTAATTGAAGTGCAGCCACCGGATCGAGGCCAGGGACGAAATATTGATGATCGACCCCTTTCCTTGAGCTTCCATGATCGGAAGCACGCACTTGCATGTAAAGAACATGCTCTTCAGATTCACATCCATGACGCGGTCCCACTGTTCCTCAGTGGTCTCGACCGGCCCGCCTTCGATGTTGATCCCGACGTTGTTATGTAGCACGTCGATACGGCCCCATTTTTCACGGACCGTTTCGACCACGTCGCGGACGCGATCGAGGTTGATGACGTCAGCCTGCAGCGCCAGTGCCGTTCCGCCCTCGCTCTCGATGATCTCCCGCGTCCGCTCTGCCGCTTCGGCATTGATGTCGACGCAGGCGACCTTGGCACCTTCGCGGGCATAGAGCACGGCGGAAGCCTTGCCATTGCCCCAGCCTTCACCGACTGAGCCCGCGCCGAACACGAGTGCAATCCTGTTCTCTAGACGTCCTGGCATGCTCTCTCGCTTCCAATTGGGTAGTGTGTATTCAGGATGGTTGTGACGTATAAGGTATGATGTCGCGTTTGGTGCGCGGTTGACCTCAGGGTTCCATAACGGCCCCGCCACTGACCACCAGCGTGTGGCCGGTGATGAAGGCAGATCGCTCGGAGAGCAGGAACGCAACTGACTCGGCGATGTCTTCCGCCGTGCCGAGGCGCTTCAATGGGGTGTCTGCGATCCGGCCGGGCAGAATGTGCTGATCGAGCTGCGTGAGCATATCGGTGTCGGTCAGGCCGGGCGCCACGGCGTTGACGCGAACGGCCGGCGCCAGGGCCTCTGCGAAGCAGCGCATCATTCCAATCACGCCCGCTTTCGCGGCAACGTAATCGATCTGCCGAGCGCGCGGGCGGAAGGCACCAATCGAGCTCAGGCAGACGATGCGGCCGAAGCCGCGCGCCAGCATGTCGTCCTTGACTTGGCTGATACTTATGAAGGCGCCGTCGAGGTTTACGCGCATCGTCTCGCGCCACATGTCGAGCGTGAGCTCGGAATGGCCGCGCGCCCGGGTGGTTCCCGCATTGGCGACGAGAAGCGAAATCGGGCCGAGCTTCTCGCGCGCTTCATTGATTGCCCGTGCGAGGTCAGGCTCATCGCCGACGTCCGCGCGGAAGAGTTCGCAGACCCCGCCAGCCGCTTCGATCTCGGCTTTGGTTTCGGTCGCGGCGGCGTGGTTGCCGACGTAGTTCAGTGCGATCTTCGCGCCGCCCCGCGCCAAGCGCAGACAGCAGGCCCTTCCGATCCCTCTCGCCCCGCCGGTCACGAATGCGACCCGGTCGGAGAACTCCGACTCGATGTCGGCCATCCGTTTCCACCCTGGATTGTGCAACCCTGATCTGGGCCGGTCTCGTTCTATAAGGTATGATGTCTTGCGCCGGGATTTGTGTCAAGCTGGTCGGAGAAGGTTATCCGGCAGCATAATGCAATGTGTGCTGTGGTTCTTTTCCGAATTCGAGGCTGAAGTGGAACCGAACGTAATCCGCAACTATCGGCTTGCTGATAAACCGAAGAAGAACATCAGCCGACTTGAGGTTGTTCTCGATCACATCAAGCACAGGATTGCCGACGGTACTCTGAAAGCTGGCGCGCAGCTGCCGCCTGAGCTCGAACTCGCGCGCGAGCTGGGCGTGAGCCGCACGCCGGTGCGTGAGGCCGTGAAGGTGCTCGCGGCAGCAGGCATCCTGGAAGTGCGTCACGGTCACGGGACGTTCGTCAGTAACGGTGCACAGGCCTCGTTCGGGCAACTTCTTCTGTTCGAGATCTACCTGAAGGACACGACCCCGCAGAAATTGATGGAGGTCCGCACCATATTCGAGCGCAGCGCCGCTGAGCTCGCCGCCCAGCGACGGACCCCGGAGGACCTGATGGCGATGCGCGCATGCATCGAACGCCTTCGTCCGCTGGCCGAGGCAGATCCCATCGACTTCGACGCCACGCTGCAGGCGGATATGGATTTTCACCGCGCCATATATCGGGCCGCGAAAAATGAGCTGGTGGAAACCTTGGCCAGTTTCGTTCTGAATATGGCTTCGGACTGGTTGCGCCGGTCACACGCCAACGGTGGGCTTAAGGATACCGTGCGTTTGCACGAAATCATGTACGCGATGATCGAGGCTCGGAATAGTGGCGGAGCTCGCGAGTGCTACGGGGTCGATGCCAATATGGATCATTTCCGCCGAATGCTGGAGGAATTGGACCAGCGCGACGGGAAAGCGAACAGCCCACGTTAGGTCGTCGCCAGTTTGTGAACCGGGGACTTGCGTCGGCGCTCCGCCCCGCCGTTTCGGCGAGCCCGGCAGTTTCAGGCTGCTGATAGCAGCTGGTCGAAATAGGCGATGGTTTTCATCAGCCCTTCTTTCAGCTGCACTTGCGGTGTCCATCCGAGCCGTTCCTGGGCAAGGGTGATGTCCGGCCGCCGCCGTTTCGGGTCGTCCTGGGGCAGGTCGAGGTAAGTCACCTTTGCGCGCGTGCCGGTGATGCTGACGACCAGCTCGGCCAGTTCGCGGATCGTGAATTCGGTGGGATTGCCGAGATTGAGCGGGCCCGTGACTTCTGCCGTACTTTCCATCATGCGGACGAAACCCTCGATCATGTCGTCGACGTAGCAGAACGAGCGCGTCTGCTTGCCCTCGCCGTAGACGGTAAGCGGTTTGCCCTTGAGGGCCTGCACGATGAAATTGGATACCACGCGGCCATCGCTCGGATGCATGCGCGGCCCGTAGGTGTTGAAGATCCGAACGACTTTGATCTCGAGCTGATGCTGCCGCCAGTAGTCGAAGAACAGCGTCTCCGCGCAGCGCTTGCCCTCATCATAGCAGGAGCGCGGGCCGATGGGATTGACGTTGCCCCAATAGGTTTCGGTTTGCGGATGGAACGACGGGTCGCCATAGATTTCGCTCGTCGAGGCCTGGAATATCCGGCACTTCAGACGCTTGGCGAGCCCGAGCATGTTGATGGCCCCGTGCACGCTGGTCTTGGTCGTTTGCACCGGATCCCGCTGGTAATGGATCGGCGAGGCAGGGCAGGCGAGATTGTAGATTTCGTCGACTTCCACATACAGCGGGAACGTCACGTCATGGCGCATCAGCTCGAAACGCGGGTTGCCGATCAGGTGGTCGATATTGCGCTTTGAGCCGGTAAAAAAATTATCGACGCAAATGACGTCATGCCCATCCTTCAGCAAGCGGTCGCAAAGATGCGAGCCGAGAAATCCAGAACCGCCCGTCACCAGAATAGTTTTGCGCTCGCGATAGCTCATGGGCACCTTCCTGACTTGGGGACGGCGGAGCAAGTGCGAGCGGCGGCCCTGTCCAATGTCAATGCGCGCATCGTCCGTGCAGAGCTCGTGTCCTGCCGTCACAAGCGTTCAGCCGAACTTGATAACGCGGGGGGAAGCAAAAAAGATCGCGTCAGGAAACGAGGCGGCTCCGCGCCACTAAAAATAAGATGAATCGGAGATCGTTGCTGTCCAAAGCGCGATCCGAGCATAGGCTCAGGCTTGGAAACCGCGGGGCTGCTTGCTTCGGGAACCTGGGCGGCTGGTTTTGAGTCAATGGAACAGGCCTGGTCAGGCAGCTGCTCGCCCGTCAATCCTGCCTTGATCCCACTGGGAGGAAGAGACGCATGACCTCAGTGCTGGTCCTATACTACTCGTCCTGGGGGCACGTGGAAGAAATGGCTTATGCCGAAGCCGATGGCTGCCGCGAGGCGGGCGCGGACGCTGTCGTCAAGCGCGTCCCCGAGCTCGTTCCCGAGGACGTGGCGCGCAAAGCCGGCTACAAGCTCGATCAGCCGGCTCCGATTGCGACGGTCAAGGAGTTGTCCGACTACGACGCAATCATTTTCGGTTCGCCGACGCGGTACGGCAATATGACGTCGCAGATGAAGAATTTCCTCGACCAGACCGGCTCGCTCTGGGTTTCCGGAGCGCTGGTCGGCAAGCCCGCTTCGGTATTCACCTCAACGAACACGCAGCACGGTGGGCAGGAGTCGACGATCCTGACCTTTCACCCGGTTCTGCTGCATCTCGGTATGGTGCTCGTTGGACTGCCGTACACATTCAAGGGGCAGACCGAGATGTCGGAGATCGTCGGCTGCTCGCCCTATGGCGCTTCCACGATTGCAGGCGGCGATGGCAGCCGGCGGCCAAGCCAGATCGAGCTGGCCGGCGCCCGTTTCCAGGGACGCCATGTCGCGACTTTGGCGGCGAAATTGGCCAAGTAGGCACTACGCGCGGTCGCGAACCGTCACCTTCACGGTCTGCGGATTACCCGATGTCGCGCCCGAGGCATCGGTCACCACGACGTCGAAGCTCGCTTTGTCTGTCGCGGAGCCGTCGTGGCGGAATGTGACGCGGCTTGCCTCGAGGTCGGCCTGTGTGAAGATCGCCGTCGGCAGCGAGGGCGTGCCGGTCAACGCGACGAACCCGTTGACGGCATTCGAGACAGTATAGACCAGATCCTTGGCGTCGTCGTCCGGATCGATGGCCGTCAGGTCCTCCAGCGTGATGCCGACGGACCGCCCCCTGTACACAGTCAGATCCAGGTCGCCGGAAATGGAGGGCGGCACATTGCGCACATCGGCGCTGAGGCTGCCCCCGACCTCCATCGCGAGCTGGCCATATTGCACGCTGCCGTTGACCGAGCCCGAGTCGCGGATCGTGATCAGATTGCGGACCGTGACGTTCCCCTGAACCGTGCCGTGAACGTCCGCGCTGTCGGTCTTGGCTTTGCCCTGGAACTGGCCACCCTCGTGGACGAGCATCTCGCCGGCCGCCAGCTCCCCTTCGACCTGGCCGAAGATCTCGATCCGGCGGCAATTCCGGATCTTGCCTTTGATGAACGTGTCTTCCTTGACGACGAGCAGGCCCTGGTTCGCAACCACTTTTCACTCTCCCCCAACTTACCGGAGCCGGCATAGGCCAGAATTCGGGCATGACTGAGACTTCTGCCAGCCGACGGATCATATCGCCCAACTGCCTGGACTACTTGATGACCGCTAGTGCTTCCCGAAAGCGCGGGTGATCCGAGGTGGCGAGCCATTCGAAGATGATCATCTCTGTCGTCACAAGCTCGGCGCCGTGCCGTTCCGCCCGGTGGAGCGCGGCATCTCGGTTTTCGGCAGTTCGCGATCCCACGGCATCGCGGACGAGCTTGACCTGCAACCCTTTGTCGAGCAACCCCATGACCGTTTGCAGCACGCACACGTGCGTCTCGCAGCCCGCGACGACAAGGTGCGGCCGGTCCTCCGGGAGGAACCCAGGCCAATCTGGCTCCCGCGTCGCATCGAAGTAGCGTTTGGCGAGTGTGGCGTCGGAAAAGGAAACCAGCGCGTCCACGCTGCGGCCAAGGCCCTCAGGGTTTTGCTCGGTCGCACGGATCGGGATGCCGAGCAGACGCGCGGCTTCCGCCAGCCGTTTCGCGTTGGAAACGGCAGATTGAGCCCCGAAAATAGCGGGCATCAAGCGCGCCTGGAAATCGATCAGCAGCAACGTGCTGCTTTCAACGCTGAACTTCATTCCTCACCACCGGTTGCGGCCAACCTGCTCGTCTCGGCACTCGACGACCTTACCACGGGTGATCTAACGTACCGAGACTGTCGCGAGAGGGAGGACCTCCCATGCTCATGTCCGCCGCCGATTATCGCGAGAGCCTGCGCCGCTACAAGCCGCGCGTGTTGATCAACGGCGATCGGGTCGCCAGCGTCGCCGACGAGCCGCGGCTGTTGCCAGGTATCAATGCCGTCGGCATCACGTACGATTTCGCTCTCGACCCGCAGCACAAGCCGCTGATGCTGGCCCGGCAGGGGACCTCGGGCAAGACTGTCAACCGCATGCTGCACATTGACGAGACCTCGCAGGATCTCCTCTACAAACTCGAGGCCGTGCGGCTCGTCTGCCGCGAATCCGGGTGCGCGCTGCGCTATCTCAGCCACGATTCGTTCAACGGCCTCTTTCAGGCGACCAAGCGCGCCGATCTCAACCACGGCACCGACTATCACCAGCGGTTCCTGGCGTACCTGCACCGCGCGCAGGACGAGGATCTGACCATCGGCGTCGCCATGACCGACGCCAAGGGCGACCGCTCCAAGCGCCCCGGTGCCCAGCAAAACCTGGATGCCTACGTCCATATCGCCGAACGCCGGCCGGATGGCATCGTGATCCGCGGCACCAAGGCGATCGTGACCGGCGCGCCTTACGTCCACGAATTCCTGGTCATGCCCTGCCGGACGATGACCGCGGAGGACAAGGACTTCGCCGTGTGCTGTGCCGTTCCCGTCGATGCAGACGGCGTGACGATCATCGCCCGCCCCGCAGGGCGTCCGGGCGAGGCGGCGGCGAAGTTCTCTGCCAAGTACGGGCAGTCGACCGGCGTCGTTGTCTTCGACGACGTCTTCGTGCCCTGGGAGCGCGTTTTCCTCGCCGGCGAGTACGAGGAGGGCGGCTTCCTCACGACCTCCTACGCCACGCACCACCGCCACTCCTGCATTGGCGCGCGGGCCGGCTTCGGCGATCTCTTGATCGGGGCCGGCGTCCTGATGCTCGAGGCGAACGGCCTTGATCCTGATCGCCACGGTCACATCCGCGAGGCCATGGTCGAGCTGATCACGATTACCGAGAGCTTCTTTGCGTGCGGCGTGGCTGCTTCGGTCTACGGCATGAGGGATCCGGCCGGCTCGATCATGCCGGATGCGGTTTTCTCCAACATCGGCAAGTTGCTGCTAGCGACGAAGATCTACGACATGCATCGCCTTGCTCATTACGTGTCGGGCGGGCTCGTCGTAGCGCTGCCGGGGCCGGATGAGGACCACAACCCCGAAACCCGCGCCTCGCTCAGTGCCGTTCTCGCGGGGCGGCCCGATATCCCTGCCGAGCAGCGCCTTGAAGTGGCGCGACTGATCGAGGATCTGACGGCCTCGAACCAGGGTGGCTGGTACTCGGTCATCTCCCTGCACGGCGGTGGCTCGCCGGAGGCAATGAAGCGGGAGATCTGGCGCAACTATCCGCTGATGGAAAAACGCGAGCTCGTCGAACGCCTCCTCGATCGCGGCGTGCTCGATGTCGGCCAGCGCGTCTCGAAGCAGCCCGGCCGCTGCTGCGTCACCGGCTGCGAGGTGCCGGAGGTGCCGAAGGCGGCGGAGTGAGAGCAGGAGCGTCAGGCACCCGGCCCGTTGGGACTCACCCCCGCTCGCGCGGGTTATAGGCGTGCTTCTGGCGCCATTCCGACATGAAATAGGCGAGGCTGTCGTCGATGGTATCGGGCAGCACGATGCGGACCGTCACGAGTTGATCGCCCGTGGCGCCGCCGGCCGTGACGTTCTTGACGCCCTTGCCCCGCAGCCGGAAAACGCGTTCTGAGCTGGTGCCTTTGGGGATCGTGAGCTGGACCCGGCCGGAGATGGTTGGCACCTCGACCTTCGCGCCCAGCACCGCCTCGTCGAGGCTGATCGGCAACTCGAGCGTGATGTCATCACCGACGCGCTTGAACTGTGGGTGCGGGCGAACCTTGATCTCGACCAGCGCGTCGCCCGGCTCTCCACCGCGGAACCCGGGTCCGCCCTTGCCCTTCAGCCGCAACACCTGGCCGTCAGTCACGCCCTCGGGCACGGTCAGATCCAGCATGCCGCCCTCCGGCATGGTGACCCGCTTGCGCGCACCGGTGACGGCTTCCATGAAGTCGATCTCCAGCGTGTAGCGGACATCGCTGCCGCGGATGCTGCCACCCGTCCGGCCACCGCGAGCGCCGCGCGCGCCGCCGAAAATCTCCGAAAAGATGTCGGAGAAACCGGCCTCCTCCATGTCGGGGCTCGGGCCGCCAGGACGGGTGCCGCGCCACCCGAACGGTCCGCCAGCAGCACCCGCGCCCTGCTGCTGGTAGGTGTAGCGCGGCTCGCCGGAGGCATCGATCTCGCCACGGTCGTAGCGCTTGCGCTTCTCTGCATCGCCGAGCAGCTCGTAGGCCGCGGAAACCTTCTTGAAGCGTTCCACGGCCGCGCGATCACCCGGATTGAGATCGGGATGCAGCTCCTTGGCCAGCTTGCGGAATGCGCGCCGGATGTCGTCTTCGGAGGCGTTCTTTGGAACACCCAGGAGCGCGTAGGGATCTTCTGCCATGGCTCACAAGACTAGAGTTGTCCCCATGTTCAACCGAAAGAGCTTAGCACCATTCATCGCGGGCTGCCTAAGTACCTTCGCCGAAGACAAACGCTTCATTGCGTGAAGCGTACCTCACCGGAGACATCGAGCAGGGACGCCAGCGACTGAAACCTGCGCCGCAGTCGCTCCCCGTCGAGGGCCGCATAGGCCGGGGGGATGCTCAGCACGATGCGGCCGTCCTCATAGCTCAGTGGCGTCTCGTCGATGATGCCCGACTTCCCGACAGAGAGCATGTGCGCGGTCCTCAACGCCGCCCCGAGGACCAGTGCCCGCCGCAGGGACCGCTTGTCCATCAGTTTCTTGATCCGCGAGGAGAGCTCGTCCGGAGCCGCAGAGCCGCCGCCGACGTGACGGAAGTAGACGGACATGGCGAGATACAGGCGGCCCGGGTGGTCGATGCCGGTCAGCGCAGAATGGGCGATGAGGTTCAGGCTCTGCTCGCCCCGATAGTCTGGATGCGCACGCCAGCCGATATCGGAGATGAGGCAGGCTGCATGGCGCAGGCGGCGCTCTTCCGTTGTCTCGGACGGACCCGGCGCCGTGAAGATGGCGTCGGTCCACTTGGCCAGCTCGAAGCCATGCAACGGCGAGCGTGAGCGCAGCCGCGCGAAGTCCTCGCAAAAGCTGATGAGGGGGTCCTTCTTGCGCTCGTGCTCGGACAGCAGCGTGAACAGCAGCCCCTCGCGGATGCCGAACACCGAGAACACGACCTTCTCCGGCTGGATGCGTCGCAGCAGGCGCTCCATGACGAGCGCACCGAGCGGCAGCACCTCGCGCCGGGCACGCGCGATGCCATCGGTGCCCTTCATCTTCTTGCCCGCGCGCAGCGCCTCGCAGAACGCGATCGCCTCGTCTGCCGGAATGGCATAGCCCTGCATGACGCGCAGGGGATAGTCGCGCTCCTCCATGTGGGTCCGGGCGAGCGCGCGCCAGGTGCCGCCGACGGCGTAGAATGTCCGTCCGGGGGAACGGGTCAGCCAGTCGAGCCGGTCGATCTGCTGGTTGGCGAACGCTTCGGCCTCCTCCATCCGGTTGCCGGTGAGGTCGAGAAGGCGCAAACCACCGAGCGGCAGGGTCGCCGCGTTGCGAAGGCGCGGCCCGGCGATATCGATCAGCTCCAGGCTACCGCCGCCGAGGTCGCCAGCAATCCCGTCGACATCGCCGAAGCCCATCATGATGCCTTGCGCCGCGAGCTCCGCCTCCCGTTCGCCGGACAGGACATGGATCAGGCAGCCGCTGGCGTCCTCGGCGCGGGCTATGAAGTCCGCGCCATCGGAAGCATCGCGCACGGCCGCGGTTGCGACGACGCGCAGGTGTTTGACGCCGAGCACGCGGGCAATCGCCCGGAACCGGCGCAACGCGGTGAGCGCGCGCGTGACGCTCTCCTCACCCAGTCGTCCCGCCGAGGCGACGGAACGGCCGAGGCCGCACAGCACCTTCTCGTTGAATAGAGGTGTCGGAGCCCGGACAGCGCCCTCGTAGACCACGAGCCGCACGGAGTTGGAGCCGATATCGATGACACCAAGCGGCTCCAGCGACTCATCTTGCGGGCGGCTTTCCGGACACCCCAATTCTATTACAGCTTGCTGCATCTAATCCCTGAGAGTGAGCCTTACCCGCGGCGGCATGTTCTCCTTGAGTGCTTGTCCGCGGCCCGAGAGGCTCGGGTTCGTCATGAAATACTGGTGTGCATTGAATGGTTCCTCCCCAGGAGCCGGCTTGATGCGCACCGAGGAACCGTTTGGCATGATTTGCCAGCTCTGCTGGTTATCCTTGAAGTTGGCCAGCATGATCTGTCCAAGGATCTGCTCATGCACTGTCGGGTTCGTGATCGGCACCATTGCCTCGACGCGCCGATCGAGGTTGCGCGGCATCATGTCGGCGGAGCTGATATACACGGCTGCCTTCGGTGACGGCAGTCCTTCACCGCGGCCGAAACAATAAATCCGTGAATGCTCGAGGAAGCGTCCGATCAGGCTTTTGACGCGGATGTTCTCCGACAGGCCGGGGATGCCCGGACGCAGGCAGCAGATGCCGCGGACGACGAGATCGATCTCGACGCCCGCCGCACTCGCTTCATAGAGAGAGGCGATGATCTGCGGGTCGACGAGGGCGTTCATCTTCGCCCAGATGGCAGCGGGCCGCCCCGCTTTGGCATGGCTCACCTCCTCGCGGATGTGCTCCAGGATCCGGGCGCGAATGCCGTGCGGGCTGGCCGCCATGGCTTCGAGATCCTGTGGCTTGCCGTACCCGGTCACGAAATTGAAGATGCGGGCAACGTCACGGCCGATGGCGGGATTCGCCGTGAAGAACGACAGGTCGGTGTAGATCCGGGCCGTCTGCGGGTGATAGTTGCCCGTGCCGATGTGGCAATATGTGGCCGCATCGTTGCCCTCGCGGCGCACGACGAGGCCGAGCTTGGCGTGCGTCTTGAGCTCCACGAAGCCGTAGACGACGTGAACGCCAGACTTTTCAAGATCGCGGGCGAGATTGATGTTGGTCGACTCGTCGAAGCGCGCCTTGAGCTCGACCACCGCTGTGACCGATTTGCCCGCGTGGGCGGCTTCTTTCAGGGCTTCCACGATGGGGCTCTTTTCCCGCAACGTGCGATAGAGCGTCCATTTGATGGCGAGCACGTTGGGGTCGGCCACGGCCTGGCGCAGGTACTGCAGCACCGCATCGAAGGACTCGTAGGGGTGGTGCACCACGAAGTCCTTGGCGCGAATGGCGGCGAACACATCGCCGTTGAACTCGCGAATCCGCTCCGGGAAGCGGATGTTGAACGGCTTGAACTGCAGGTCCGGCCGGTCGCGGACGATGAGCTGGCTCGTATCGGCCAGCCCGAGCAGTCCGTCCTTGAGGAATATCGCTTCGTTCGCGGCCTCGAGCTCGTCGACGACGAACTGGCGCAGATCGGCGGGCATGGATGCGTCGATTTCGAGCCGGATGACGTCGCCGAGCCGCCGCCGCTTGAGCTGGGTCTCGTAGGCGCGCGTCAGGTCCTCCGCCTCCTCCTGGAACTCGACGTCACTATCGCGCAGCACACGGAATGTCCCCTGTGCGGTGACGGTGAAGGTCGGGTAAAGCTCGGAGAAGTAGAGCGCGATCACGCTCTCCATACGGATGAAGCGGATGCTCCTGGGGGTGGCAGGATCGGCCGGCAGGCGAATGAAGCGGTCAAGCTGGGCGGGAATCGGGATCAGCCCCTTCATGGGCTTGCACTCGGGGCTCAACATCTTGACGACCAGCGTCAACCCGCGGTTCTGGATAAACGGGAAGGGATGGGCAGGGTCGACGTTCATAGGCGTTAGGATCGGGAACAGCCGCGCCATGAACTCGGTATCGAGCCAATCGCGCTCCCGCGGCTCGAGATCCGTCGCCTCGACGATCCGAATCCCGACCTCCGCCATTTCCTCTTTCAGCCCCCGCCAGCAGGCCTGCTTGTCGGCAATGAGCTCGGCGACAAAGCCGCTGATCTCGGCCAGTTGCTGTGAGGGCGTCAGGCCATCGGCGCTGAGCGTTGCGACGCCTGCAGCGACCTGCCCATAGAGGCCGGCGGCGCGCACCATGTAGAACTCGTCCAGATTCGAGGCCGAGATCGACAGAAAGCGTAGCCGCTCGAGGAGCGGATGACGGGGGTTCCGCGCCTCTTCCAACACGCGACGATTGAACTGCAGCCACGACAGCTCGCGGTTGTAGAACCTTGCCGTTCCCTTCGGCGGCTCCGGCTGAACCTCGATCTCAACGGTGTTTTTCACCGTGCTCATTGGTAGCTCCTGGGTTGCGGCAGGAGGGGTGCCTGCGCCTGCCGCGAAATCTCTGGCGAGCTTTTGTTGCAGTAGGATAACGGAATAAATCCGGCATCAGAATTGCTTCAAGGCTCGTTGGGGGCCAGCCGCGCCAGCACCTCGGCCACGAGGGCCCGCGTCACTTTACGGCGGCTGGCGAGCGCGAGCCTGTCGACCTCTGCCACGGCGCGGGAGGCCGCTTCCGTCGACCGCTCGATCCGCAGCGCGAGGTAGGAGACGACGTGCGGCTCGATCGCGAGCTGCCGGTCCGCGAACAGCTTGACGAGCAGGGCCCGCAGTAGCGCCTCGTCCGGATCCGCAATGCCCAGCAGCGGGACGGCCCGCAGCCGGGACCGCAAGTCCGGCAGGGCGATGGACAGCTCCCCAGGCGCCCGTCGGCTGGTCAGCAGCACGGACAGCTTCTGCTCGGCAGCCATGTTCAGGATATGGAAAAGCGCCTGTTCATCGGCAATACCGTGATCGATGTCCTCGACGGCAATGGCGCGGGCCTCACCGAAGCGCGCGATCGAGTCCTCGCCGATCTTGCACGCCGGCACGACGGTTGCCCCGGATTTGGAGCGCCAGACGTTCACGAGGTGGCTTTTGCCCGACCCGGCCGGGCCGATGACGGCCATCGCCGGATGAGGCCAGTCCGGCCAGCGGTCGATCGCCGCCACCGCAACCTCGTTGCAGCCGCTGACGAGGAAATCCTCGGCCTCGTGTGCGGCCCGGTGCGGCAGCTCGAGCGGAAGCTGTGCTGGAAGTTCGCTCATGACCTCTTTTCGACAGGTTGCTCCAACGGTACCGGCGCCGCGGCGGTCCGGCCCATGTAGATGGAGCTGGATAGGTAGACCTCGAGCGCGAACCGCACCAGCACCGCGATGGCCGCTGCAACCGGGACTGCCACGAGCACGCCAACGAAGCCGAAGAGATACGCGAAGACGATCAGGGCGAAGATGAGCCACACGGGGTGCAGGCCCACCTTCGGCCCGACAATTCGCGGGGATAACAGCCCTGAGTCCAGCGCTTGGCCGGCGCCAAACACCGCCACCACTTTGAGCAGCGGCAGAGTATCGGGCCAGAACTGGGCGACTGCGACGATCGAGGCGGTGACCAGGCCGAGCGCAAAGCCAACGAATGGTATGAAGCTCAGGATGCCAGCGCCGAGTCCGATGATGACCCCGTAAGGGATCTCGGCCCAGCTCAGGCCGATGGCGTAAAGGCTCCCGAGGATCATGCAGACGAGGCCCTGCCCGCGGATGAACGCCGAAACGGCGGCGTTGATCTCTCCCGCGAGCCGGCGAATGGTCGGCGCATGGTCGCGTGGCAGCCAGCCATCGATCTTGGCAAGCATCGGATGCCAATCGACCAGCAGATAGAACACCACGACGGGCGTGATCAGCAGCAGTGACGCGAAATTGACGAGCGCCCGGCCCTGTGACCAGACGGACTGGGCGAGAAAGCCGATGATGGCTGCCCAATTGCGCGAGAGCTCGCCCGCGGCAGTGTCGAGCCAAACCTGGAAGTTCGAGAATTGGCCACCCAGGTGCTCCCGCGCCGAATCCTCGACGGCACCCCGCACCCGCTCGAGCTCACCCGGCAGCGCCTCAGCAAACTGCTGTATCTGATTGGCGATGATAGGGATCAGGAACACGACCGCTGCAGTGAGCGCCATCATGAGCAGCAAGACCACGATCCCGGAGGCCCAGATGCGTGGCAGCCCTAAGGCGCAGAGCCGGTCGGCGAGGGGGTTGAGGGCGTAGGCGATCACCATGCCCGCCACGAACGGCAGCAGCACCGAGCGCAAGACCAGTGCAGCAATGATCAGCAGAATCAGCGCCGACAGCCAGAAGAGCACCTGCCGTTCTACGCGCATGAGCATCTCCCCAGCTTAATTCCGGAGACCTTCCGGTCTTCCTCGAAGCACCGGAACATCCCTTACTCCTGTTGCCGCGCTTCACGGCCCCGGTGATGCCGTCTGAGCCGACCGCATTTCACTCCAGGCTCGAATTGAGGTTGGCTCTACGGGCAATTTCATGGCGGAGCCTGTGTCGAGGCGCTCCGCGCCGCCGCACTCACCTGCTGCCTGCTCCGTCCCCCCCGTAGCCGGCCATGTGCGCCAGCCATGCCCGCATGTAGGCCATGAGCGAGGCGAGTGTGAGGCCAGCGGTCGCCCACATCAGTACGATGCGCCAGGTCTCGAGGCCGAGACCGAAACCCTCGTCGGCAAGAACGGTCGCCGCGAGGACGATCTGGGCAACCGTATTGGCCTTGCTGACGATGAGCGGTTTGATATGCACCGGGTTGCCGAGCAGCCAGGACAGAACGACCGCGATCACGATCAGGATGTCGCGCGAGACGACGGCGATGACCAGCCAGGACGGCAGCTCGCCGAGCACGCCTAGCGCAATGAAGATCGAGACCAGCAGACACTTGTCCGCAAGCGGATCGAGGTAGGCGCCGAGCTCGGTCTGCCATCCGAAGCGCTTGGCCAGAAAGCCGTCGACGGCGTCGCTGATCCCGGCGATCACGAATAGCACAAACGCGCCCTGGGTCTGCCCGGATACGAGCAGCCAGAACACGATAGGCACCAGGATAGCACGCCCCAATGTGATGAGGTTGGGTATGCTCAATGGGAGTAGCTCGAGCATCTGCCGTCGGTGATTTCAGCCGCTGCGTGCTGTGCCGACCCGTTCGCGCACAGACTGTGGCTGGTCGAGCACATTTCGAGATTTTTCACAAGGCAGGTCGAACCTGCAACCCACCGTTAATGTGATGCACGTTAAGCCCCTGGGCTGCCAGCGCCCCGGCCAGAGCCTCGGCACCACCCGGATAATACGCGGCGATTTCCGCTGCGCGCGCAGACAGCCCGCCGATCTCCAATCTCTCGATGCCTGGCACCTGAGCGATTTGCTGATGCACCCTGTTCCATTGCTGCAGGTTGCGGAACTCCACCACCAGTTGCACCGGTGCCAGAGAAGCACCGTACGTCCCGCTGCCTCCGCCCGTCCCGTTGAGGCGTACCGCCTTCCAGCGTCCCTCCAGGATGCCGAGGGCCACCACTGCCGCCAGCTCTCCCGTATAGGCGACATCGTCGAGCGACAGCCGGTATGCGCGCTCGAGGACGAATGCGCCGACGGCATCCCGGCCCGCGAGGGTGACGTTGAGGCGCTTGCCGGCAAGGTCCGGCTGGGCCACGGCCAGCAGCACGAGATCCGATCCATAGGCACGGGCAAGGGTTGCCAGCGCTGACCCGTCGCCTTTGGTCAGCTGGTCGATGACCTCGGCCGACAGCTCGGCGTTCGGCTCGCCGAGTTTCACCGGAGCCAAGGCATGTCCCAGGTCGAGGCCAGCCCAGACCTCGCTCCACATCCGGCTGCCGCGCGGTGGCGAGAGGCTCGCAGGCACGGGACCCTGGCCCGCAGCAGCCGGCAGATAGACTGGCACGAGCACGACCTGCGGTGCCTGGTTGTCGACGAAGGGGATCCCCTCGCGCCGCAGCAGTTCGCGCACGGGCTCGGGCCGGAACGAGAAATCGAGGCTGGCGATGTACTGCGTTGCTGACGTGCGCTCCTCTTGGATGCCGACGCCATCGATCAGCTCGGCGGCCTTGACCTGCTTGAGCTGCGCAAGCCGGTCATAGGCGGTCACCGGCACCAGACGCTTCAGCAAAGACCGGAAGGCGGCCTGCTGCCCGTCGGCCAAAGCCTTCTGCTTGGCGGTCACGGCATCCTTGGCGGTGGCCTCAACAGGGTAATTGCCAACCGTGTAGGCTTGATCACTGGCCAGGGCTGGGGTGCCCGTAATGCACGCCAGAGCCGTGATGAAACACGCTGCGCCGACCCACATGCCGCGCGTTCCAATCCAGCTCACGACCCCACCCTCCTTGACACTTGTCGTCCGCAAGTTGCCCGCAGCACGCGAAGTCTGCTAGGACGCGCCATCCCGGGGGACCAATGGGGCCAAAATGGGGTCTGGTCAATGCCTGGGCCGCGCGCACGCGCGATCACAGACGAGCATTCGCCGGACCAAGCGAAGGATACGATGACCGAGCCAGGCCAGCGCCCGAGCGCGCCCATCACCTACCGTGACGCCGGTGTGGATATCGACGCAGGCAATGCCCTTGTCGAGGCGATCAAGCCGCTGGCAAAGGCCACGCGCAGACCCGGCGCTGACGCCGATCTGGGCGGCTTCGGGGCGCTGTTCGATCTGAAGCGCGCTGGCTTCGTCGATCCGTTGCTCGTTGCGAGCACCGACGGGGTCGGCACCAAGCTCAAGATCGCGATCGAGACCGGGCTTAATTCCACGATCGGTATCGACCTCGTGGCCATGTGCGTCAACGACCTGTTGGCGCAGGGTGCCGAGCCGCTGTTCTTCCTCGATTACTTCGCCTGCGGGAAGCTCGATGTGGCTGCAGCCCGAGCGGTGCTGACCGGCATTGCAGAGGGCTGCCGTCAGGCGGGCTGCGCGCTGATTGGCGGCGAGACGGCCGAGATGCCGGGCATGTATGCCGCCAAGGACTACGATCTGGCCGGCTTCTCGGTCGGTGCTGTGGAACGGGCTGCCTTGCTGCCCCGGCCTGATATCGCGGTCGGCGACGTGCTGATCGGGCTCGCCTCCTCAGGGCCGCACTCGAACGGCTACTCCCTGATCCGGCGGCTTGTCGCTAGTGAGAACCTGAGCTGGGACGCGCCTGCGCCTTTCGCTCCTGGGAAGTCCACGGCCGAAGCGCTTCTCGAGCCGACGCGGATCTATGTGAAGCCGGTGCTGTCGGCCATGCGCGAGACTGGAGCCGTCAAGGCCGTGGCGCACATCACCGGCGGCGGTCTGGTGGAGAACCTGCCGCGCGTGCTGCCCGATGGGGTTGCCGGCGCGATCGACCTTTCGAGCTGGACGGCCCCCGCCGTCTTCGGCTGGCTCCAGCGTGCTGGAAATCTCGACACCGGCGAGCTGCTGCGGACATTCAACGCCGGTATCGGGCTGGTGATCGTTGCCGACAAGACCAAAGCCGATGCCGTCATCGCGCATCTGGCGAGCCAGGGCGAATCTGCAACTGTCATCGGCGAGCTGGTCCCTGGTGGCGGAGAAAAGACGCAGGCGAAGGGCAGCGGTTCTGCCGAGGCCGTCCGGCTGTCCGGCAACCTGAATTTCGCGACTTCGGTCTGAGTGGAGCGATCATGAGCAAGAAGCGCGTCGGCATCCTCATCTCCGGCCGCGGCTCCAACATGATGTCGCTCGTCGAGGCGGCCCGGCAGCCCGACTATCCCGCCGAAATCGTGACCGTCATGTCGAACCGCCCCGATGCCCCGGGGCTCGCCTGGGCTGCCGGCCAGGGCATCCCCGCGACCGCCATCGATCACAAGCTCTTCTCCCGGCGCGAGGACTTCGACAACGCTCTGCACACGGCGTTGACTGCGGCGGGCGTCGATCTCGTTTGCTGTGCCGGGTTCATGCGGCTGATGACCCCCGGCTTCGTGCGGCAATGGCACGGCAGGATGCTCAATATCCACCCCTCCCTGCTGCCGGCCTTCAAGGGGTTGAACGCGCATGAGCAGGCGCTGGCGGCCGGCGTGAAGATTGCCGGGTGCACGGTGCACTTCGTGGTGCCGGAGATGGATTCCGGTCCCATCATCGCCCAGGCCGCTGTGCCGGTCGCGGACGGCGATACCCCCGAATCGCTCTCTGCACGGATACTATCCGCGGAGCACAAGCTGTATCCGCACGCGCTTGCGTTGATTGCTTCGTCTGCTGCGCAACTTGTTGGCGAATATGTTGTCGGTGGATATCCCGTTAACCAGCCGATTGAGCTGTTCTCGCCATCCCTCTGATCTCTCTGTAACTGCACTCCCGTCGTCCCGGCGCGCTATTGTGTAGCGGGACGTATGTACATTCTGGACCGTGCAGGGCGCTGGTGCTACGACGCAGGAAGTACTCCGGTTCCGGCCCGCATGGTCTGTGGCCGGAGAAAATGCTGACAATGGTCGCCAGAGCTGACCTCCTTGCACGAGGAGAAACTCTCAAACGCCAGATCCGGACGACCAGACTCGCGGAGTGACCTCGCACATGAGCGCGCCGATGCCCTCGAACGTCCACCAGCTGGGCGAGGAGAGTTCGATCTGGTTCAAGCTGACCCCCCTGCTCAAAGGTGATCCCGACAACCCGATGCGCACGCTCATGCAGATGGCGGAGCGCTACGGGAACGTCATCGCCGTCAACATGGCAAGTCAAAGGGTCGTTCTCCTGACGGAACCGGAGCACTTCAAGCATGTGCTCGTGAGTAAAACGGACAATTATGTAAAGTATTTCGACGGTCTTAAGCCGATATTCGGCAAGTCTATGATCACCGTCGATGGACAACTCTGGCAGAAAATCCGCGCCCCGCAACAGCCGGCATTTCATCCGGACATGTTCGCGGAGTATATCCCTTACTTCCTTGCTGCCATCCGTACCAAGATGGAGAACTGGCGGAAACTAGCGCACTCTGGCGAGACCATTGAAATGGTCGAGCAGACGTGGACGTTGGCCGCCGACATGATCTGCAAGGCGCTGTTCGATCGCGACATGCCGTTCAATCCGCACTTCGTGTTCAAGTGCGTGAAGACCTACACGGACGTGATGAACCACAAGTCCATCCGTCTCAAGAAGGTTGCGGGCGAGGAGTTCGAGGTTACCGAGGAGAACGCCGCGAAGGCCGTCGAGGTCTGGGGCGGCGTGCCCGATATCGTGATGGGCGCCGATCCGCGCGAGCACCGCGAGCGGACGCTGTACACGATGATGCAGGCGGCGGTCGACGATCCGAGCATCCCGGAGTTCGACCACGCGCAAGCGGTCGACGAGATGAAGCAGTATCTCTGGGCCGGCACGGAAACGACGGCGCTGACGCTCGCATGGGCGCTCTACCTCGCCTCGAAGCATCCCGAGGCGGCAGAACGCATCCGCCACGAAGGTGAGGCTACCTATGGCGATCGCGACCCGACGGCCGCCGACTACTCGGCCCTCGCCTATACGCGCGCTGTCATTCAGGAGACCATGCGTCTCTACCCGCCGATCTGGGGATTGATCCGGGTCGCCACGCAGCACGACGTCATCGGCGAGCGTGAGATTCGCCCCGGCGACCGGATCGTCATGTTCGCTTACGGCGTGCACCACAGCCCGAAATACTGGGAGACGCCCGAGGAGTTCATTCCCGAGCGCTGGATGGGTGACGCCGCGAAAAAGCGCGTCAAGTACACCTATCTGCCGTTCGGCGCCGGTAAGCGCTCATGCATCGGCGGGGCGATGAGCCAGGTCGAGAACACGCTGGCCCTGTCGATCCTGCTGCGCCGATTCCGGCCCGAGTACGTCGGCAAGGAGCCGCCGGGCGTCAACGCGACCGTGACTTTGACGCCGAAGGGCGGCCTGCCTTTCCGCATTCGCGAGTTGAGCTGACCCTAGCGACTGTGGGCGCGTGCAGCATCGTCGATGGGCGGAAGCCGCCCATCGCGCTGCAGCAACTTGCCATCAAGCTGAACGGAAGGCCGCGCGATCAGCGGGGCCGGCAAACCTTACTTTTGAGCGCGGCCCTTCTTCTTTGGGCGGGTGACGACACCCCGAAATAATCGTCGAGCCGCAATCTTCGCCTTGGCAACGGCAGTTCGGCCAAGTCGGCGGATCGGCCCAGATCGCGGACAGCGCTGAAATTCTTGGCGAATTTTATTTAAATCACTGTACTGAATAATTTCGCTTTACGAAATGCCACACTGTCTCATATCTGTCTAAGTCAGATTGACAGACAACGATCCAAAAAGGTCCATGGGGCGGCGTTCAATCCATACCCCGGAGCAGCTTCGCGAGCTCGTCATCCATTCCGCAAACCAGATCGTTGCGGAAAGCGGGCTCGCTGGCGTTTCCGCGCGGGAAATTGCGCGCCGCATCGGCTACTCGCCAGGCACGCTCTATAATCTGTTCGACAGCCTCGACGATCTCATTCTGGAAGTCGAGGCGCTGCTGTTGGACTCGCTCGACCGCAGACTCTCGGAGCTGCCGGAAAAAGGCACGGCCGACGAGCGACTGATCCGGCTCGCGCATGCCTATGTGAGCTTCAGCCGCGAGAACTCGAAGCTCTGGACTTTGATCGTCCAGCATCCAATTCCACAAAGGTCGAACGTACCGGCCTGGTATTCGGAACGGCTGGAACGCCTCGTCGGCCGGATTGAAGCCGCGCTGTCAAACCAGGGCCCACTGGACAATCATCCGGAGGCCTGCAAGCGCTCGGCACGCGTGATCTGGGCCGGGTTGCACGGGCTGACCACCTTGTCGACCACCGATAAGCTCGCGAGCATCACGCCCGGATCAATAGACCCGCTCGTCGACGATTTCATTCTGAGCTATCTCGCGGGCCTGCGGACGCGGTCCAGAGACGGTCGCGTCTAGTTCGCCCCGTCGGCTGCGGGCGGAGACGCAGCCGGTGCAGGTATCGAGCCGGTCGAGACTTCAGCGCTGAGCTCCGGGCCGGCCGCGAGCGGGCCCACAAGGCCGAACCACTTGTCTTGTGGCAGCAGCCGTTGCTGCAGACCGGCCCATAGCTCCCGCGAGGTCATTCCCTCCACGAACGGTGCTGCCGGCGGCGTGAACGAGAACAGGATTGCTGCGAGAATGGCGACGACAGCGGAATCCCCGAGGCTCCGCCCGTCATAAAGCTTGAGCGCGGACCCGAAGGACGACTTGAACCGCGTGTCCAGCACATCGACGCTGTACAGCTCGTCCAGAACGAGATGCGTGATGTAGCCCACGAACAGGAAGCCGCCGGCGAGCCACGCGACGCCCTCGTGCCGGCCGAGGACGTGCTTGAAGACGATGGCGGCGAGAAACCAGAACAAGATGCCAGCCAGGATCGAGTGCCAGATTCCACGATGATAGGAAAAGCGGTGGAACACTGCCTCTCCGCCATAGCGGAACAGCACGAAAGATCCGAGCCAGAGAACCCAGGTTTCCGCGATCGAGTACTTACCGGCGACCGCGAATAGGACGCAGAACGACAGGAACACGGCAAGGCCCGAGAAGAGCGCGCGACTTGGCCGCGAGTCCTTGAGATCGATGTCCGGAAGAACGCTGCCTAGAACGCCGGCCAGCGTGACGGCAATCAGATTTTCCGGCGCGATGACATCAGCGGCAAGTGTCAGGGTTGCCAGTCCGCCGCTGACGACGGTGCCGACTGCGATATGCGTCGTAAAATTCGCCATCCGATGCCTCCCCGCACAGCGGCTGGTCAGCCGAACGTTGGGCGACCACCGTGGCTGGTAAGCACTGATTCGACGTTTGCGGAGAAGCGCCGCCTGCCGATGGCTGTGGACAACTGGCGTTTCCCTGACGCTCCTGTGCTGGCACGGGGCGGGCATTCGCCGCGTTGAACGGGCAGCCCCGCGATGACAAAGAGCGCACCTGCGCAGGGGAGCCATGGCAGTGAGATCGGTCGAAGCTTCAGGACAGCGGCGGGGGGCGGACGCCGTCAGCCGGCTCGCTACGATCAGCATCGTCGTGGCGTTCGTGGTCATGGGGCTCAAGTACGCAGCCTATGTCTTGACCGGCAGCGTGGCGCTCTATTCCGACGCGCTCGAGAGCATCGTCAATGTCGTCACGGCTGTGGCCGCTTTGATCGCGGTGCGGGTGGCGGTCCGACCTGCCGACCGCCGGCATCAGTTCGGGCATCACAAGGCCGAGTATTTCTCGGCGGGCCTCGAAGGTGCGCTGATCCTCATTGCGGCACTGCTGATCCTGCATCAGGCGCATGATGCCTGGACCAACCCGCGCGCGCTGACGTCACCCGCCGCAGGATTGGCCGTGAATGCGTTGGCTGGCGTCCTCAACGGCGGCTGGGCCTGGTACCTCATCAGCCGTGGCAATGCACTGCGGTCGCCTGCCATCGTGGCGGACGGCTGGCACCTGTTCGCCGACGTCGGCACCTCGGTCGGCGTGATCGCGGGCCTGCTGCTGGCGCTGATGACGGGGTGGGCGTTTCTCGATCCGCTGATGGCAGCGATTGTTGCGATCTACATCCTTTGGGTCGGCTGGCGCATCACCTCGCAATCCATGAGCGGCCTGATGGACGTCGCCGTCGAAGGGGAAATGCTGGCGCGTATCCGCGATGTCATCGCGTCCAATGCCTCCGGTGCGCTGCAGATCCACGATCTGCGGACCCGCATGGCCGGTCGCACGACGTTCATAGAGTTCCATCTGGTCGTTCCCGGTGCCATGCCGGTGACGGAGGCGCACGACATCTGCGACCGCCTGGAAGATGCGCTCGGCACCGAGATCCATGGTGCGGAGGTGCTGATCCACGTCGAGCCGGAGGGAGAGGCGAAGGCGAAGGGTGCGTTGGCGCTTTGAGGGCGTGGCCGCCTAGCCGGCAGCGTGATCTCACGACGTCACGTCTGAATACCGACGCTCCAGGTCGCACCGCGCGAGGGCGCCGACGAGGTGCACGAACTGGTCCTGGCTGACCAGCTTGGCAAGCTCCTGCGCCGTTTTCCCGAGGCTGAGCAGCTCCGCCGCTCGCAGGGCCCTTTTGTCGGCGAACGGGCGCAACTCGTCCCAGACAGCCTGCGCCTCCCTGAAGAAGATATCGCAGCCGACATCGCCGATGCCTTTGAATTCTTTCAGGAGCCGGCGCTCGCGATCCGGTTGCCGCTCTGCCGCTTCACGCAGCTTGCGCAGGTCGCCCTTGTAGCGCTCGACCAGCAGGCTGGCCGTGTCGCCGAGGTAGGTGGCCGTGCTGTAGTCGTAGCGAACGTAGTGCGCACGATCCAATAGCGCGACACGCTGCTCCCAGGTGGTTTTTGCCAGCCGTTCGGGGAGGATCCATCCCTCCTTGAAAACCTCCCGGGTCGCTTGCAACGACAGGTGGTGGCCGACGCGCCGGCTAGACAGCAGCACGTAGAGAAGCAGCTTGAACCACTCCGACGGGGTATTCCGCTCGACACGGATCTTGAGCTCGTCCGTGTAGGTGTTCGCAAAGACGCGAAGCAGCTGCGAAACTGTATCTTGCTTGCGGTTCTTCATGGCTGCAGCCGGGCGGCACTCCTGAGCGGCTCCATCGCTCCGCTCGCCCAGCGTCAACACCTGCTCGTCGGAGGTGTTCCCTCAAGCCGTCGTTCTAGGCATCCGGATCCCACATCAACGAGATACGAAGCAGCAGCGGTGAGGCCCAATCGACATGAGCCCGCACCAGCACGCGGCCGTTCTCCGGAGTGACGTTCAGGATGTTCATTTTGGCTGCGCCGAGGTGAGGCACCTCGCGGCCGTTCTTCACCGCGAGCTCCGTGATCGAAGCCATGACGACGGAGTTGTCGTCCACCTGAGTGGAAGGAATGATCTCCGTGATCAAGCCATGCCCGCGACACCTGTGGCGCAGCCAAAGTATGCGATTCGATTGCCCCATCGGCTTCCCCCGACTCCCGCAATGCGCACTTCAATTGAGCACATCTGGCGGGCGTCGGAGAACAACAAGCGTCGCGCTTGTGCACAGGGCTGACGAATTCAGCTCCAGCCTTAGGCCTCAGAGGCGCCGTGCTCGCGCTCGGCCCACAGGTCGTACTCGTCGGCCTCGACGACTTTGGCGCGAATGAGATCGCCGGGGCTGACGCTCGTCTCGCCATTCAGGAAGACGCTGCCATCGATCTCTGGCGCGTCCCATTGGGAACGGCCCATGGCGCCCTCGTCATCGACCTCGTCGATGAGGACATCGATGACGCGGCCGATCTTGCTCCGCAGAAGCTCGCGGCTCACCTCTTGCTGCACGGCCATGAAGCGGTGCCAGCGCTCCTCCTTGACCTCCTCGGGAACGGCTCCTGGCAGATCGTTGGCGACCGCGCCCTCGACGGGCTCGTACTTGAAGCAGCCGACGCGATTGAGCCGCGCCTCCTTCAGCCAGTCGAGCATCAGCTCGAAATCCTGTTCCGTCTCTCCCGGGAAGCCGACGATAAATGTGGAGCGGATGGCAAGGTCCGGGCAGATCTCGCGCCAAGCCTTGATCCGGTCGAGTGTCTTCTCCTGCGCTGCTGGCCGCCGCATGGCGCGAAGGACGTTCGGGCTGGCGTGCTGAAACGGAATATCCAGGTACGGCAGGACCTTACCCTCGGCCATGAGGGGGATGACGTGATCGACGTGCGGGTAGGGATAGACGTAGTGCAGCCGCACCCAGGCCCCGAGATTGCCCAGCTCCCGCGTCAGGTCGAGGAAGCGCGCCTTCACCGGCATGCCGCGCCAGTTGCTCTCGGCATACTTGATATCGAGGCCGTAGGCGCTCGTGTCCTGGCTGATGACGAGCAGCTCCTTGACGCCCGCCTGTACCAGCCGCTCGGCCTCGTACATCACGGCTGCGGCCGGCCGGCTCGCCAGATCGCCGCGCAGCCCCGGAATGATGCAGAACGAGCAGCGGTTGTTACAACCTTCGGAGATCTTCAGATAAGCATAGTGCCGCGGCGTGAGCCGCAGCCCCTCGGGGGGGACCAGATCGACGAAGGGATCATGCAGCGGCGGCACGGCATCGTGCACGGCCTCGACCACCTCCTCGTACTGATGCGGCCCCGTGACGGCGAGCACCCCCGGGTGCGCCGTCATGATCCGATCCTTCTCGACGCCCATGCAGCCGGTGACGATCACGCGGCCGTTCTGGGCCATGGCCTCGCCGATTGCGTCGAGGCTCTCCTGCTTAGCCGAGTTGAGAAACCCGCAGGTGTTCACGACGACGACGTCCGCGCCCTGGTAATCCGGCGCGATCACGTAACCTTCCGAGCGCAGCTTGGTGATGATGCGCTCCGAGTCGACGAGCGCCTTCGGGCAGCCGAGCGAGACGAAACCGACCTT
>JAEZHL010000151.1 GCA_023416575.1 Pseudomonadota bacterium | reverse complement strand
CCACGAGGGGTCCGAGGCTGAGGAAGAGAAATGGCTGATACGTTCAAGTTCGAGCTGGTGAGCCCCGAGCGCGTGCTCCTCTCGGAAGACGCAGAGCAGGTTGTGCTGCCAGGTGTGCAGGGCGACTTCGCTGTGCTGGTCAACCACGCGCCGATGCTGTCCATGCTACGGCCCGGCGTGCTCGACGTGCAGCTGCCGGGGGGCGTTCGCCGGATTTTCGTCAAGGGCGGGTTCGCCGAGGTCGAGCCCGATCGCCTGACCGTACTGGCCCAGACTGCATTCGACGCGGACGCCTCCTCGGCCGCGTCGAACATCTCCGCTGAGCTCACCACGGCACAGGCGGAGTTGGACGACGCGAAGGACGACGAGGCCCGCTTCCTTGCCCAGGAAGCTGTCGACCGTCTGCGCGGGCTGCAGGCTGGCAGGAGCTAACGATAGGTAGATCGCACAGCCCGGGTTAGCTCGCTAACAGGTCGGTGCGATCTCCTCCACACTGCTCAGGTGTGGGTCGATCTTGTCCGTCGTGTCGGGCCCCGACCAGCATCCCTCCACGATCCGGTGCTCACCGATTCCGGTGACCACGACATCCGCGAACCCCGCGTGCATGAATCCCTCGGCCACCATCCTGTTGGTGGCAAACTGCTCCAGCCAGCCGAGGGTCAATACGGCCCGGTACCGTCTTCCGTGGTGGACCGTGAATGTCCGGTGCTGTTTGAGCTCAACGATGGCCTGAGTTGTCTCCAACTTGCCCAATTCCATTTTGCGTCTCCGCGGTGTTCGGTCCTGAGCCCTCGTGATTGGGTTACCCGGCAGGGCTGATACGGTTCCGTCTGGCCGACCAGCGGCTGCACGCCTCGCGCATGCCGGCGCGCAGTCACCTCAATATCCGAGCCGCGGATATATGCGGGCCGCGATCACCAGCAGCACGATGAAGACGCCGAGAAGCACGGCAAAATCCGTTTCGATGCCGAATGTAGAGGTTCCCTCCACGAGCATCAGCTCCCGCAGAGCATCGACCTGGTAGGTCAGTGGATTGGCGTGCGACAGCACGCGCAGCCATTCCGGCATCAGCGACAGCGGGTAGATTGCGCTGCTGGCGAAGAAGATCGGCATGGTCATCACCTGGCCGATGCCCATGAACCGCTCCCGCGTTCGCACGATACAGGCGATGATGAGCGAGAACGTCGAAAAGAGGCACGATCCGAGGATGATAACCAGGATCGCCCCGGTGACGTGGCCAAGCTCCAGGCTGATGCCGATGCCGAGGGCCACGGCTAGCAGGTAGACGAAAATGGCCTGGATCAGCCCGCGCACACTTGCCGAGAGCGCCTTGCCGAGGACGAGCGCGGATCGGGGCGCCGGGCTGACGAGGTAGCGCTGCATCACGCCGAGATCGCGCTCCCAGATCACCGAGATGCCATAGAAAATGGCGACGAACAGCACGCTTTGAGAGAGGATGCCCGGGGCCAGGAAATCGAGATAGGGCATTCCGCCGGGGTTGAGGCCGCGCACTTGCGCCATCACGCCCCCGAACAGGAGCAGCCAGAGCATCGGCTGCACGGCGCGGGTAAAGACTTCGAGCGGATCATGGCGCAGCTTCTGCAGCTCCGACCCGACGACCGCCAGGACTTGGGTCCCGTACGCGCGCCAGCGCTCGATAGCGCCGGGCTCAGCCTCGGGCAGCGCGGCGTGTGCTCCTGACTGCGACATAGCTCTTCTCGTCCTGGGTTTGCCCGAAATCCTGCACGAGGTGAGTGAAGACGTCGTCCAGCGACGCCTCGGGACCAACGCGCGCCTTGAGCTCGGCCGGCGTGCCTATCGCCACCGCTTTGCCGCGGGTCATGAGCGCGATGCGATCGCAAAGCTCCTCCACCTCCTCCATGTAGTGAGAGGTCAGAACCAGCGTCACGTGAATCGCCCGCCGCAACTCCCGCACGTGGTGCCACACGGCCTCGCGGGCGACCGGATCGAGGCCGATCGTCGGCTCGTCCATGAACAGGACCGCCGGCCGGTGCAGCATGCTCTCGGCTATCTCGAGGCGCCGGATCATGCCACCCGAGTAGCTCGCAACCAGATGGTCGGCCGATTCGGTCAGATCCATTCTCGCCAGGGCAGCGAGAATGCGCTCGTTCCGCTCGCGCCGCGGGATACCGTAGAGCCGCGCCGACAGCAGCAGGTTCTCGTATCCGGTCAGCGAGCCGTCAGCGGAAACGAGCTGGGGGACATAGCCGATGGACCGCCGGACGAGATGAGGCTCGCGCATCAGATCGAAATCAGCGACACGAGCCGAGCCGGACGTCGGCGGCAGCAAGGTCGTGAGCATCTTCATGAGCGTGCTCTTGCCCGCCCCGTTCGGCCCGATGATGCCAAACACCTCGCCGCTCGCGATCTCGAGGTCGACGTGATCGACCGCCGTGAAGTCGCCGAATTGCTTGGTGAGGCCGTCCAGCCAGACGGCCGGTCGACGCCTGCTGACAACGGATCGTGATTCCATATCCATCGGCGACCGGCCCCGACTTGCGTTGGCCTTCATCAAGAGCGTCGCCTGGATTGCGGTTCCACGCGCCGATGCCGCATCCGATGGGTTGTCTGGCGGGTCGGCCGCTCGCCTCAGCGGGTGAGGTGCGCGAACTCCCGGACCACGGCCTCGTAGACCGGCCGCTTATAGGGCAGCCCCAGCCCCCCGATCTCGTCGAGCCCGGCCCAGCGCCATGCCTCGAACTCGGCCTTGCCGCCGTGCCGCGGTTGCAACGTGATCTCCTGCTCATCGCCGACGAAGCGCATCGCGAACCAGCGCTGGCGCTGGCCGCTGAATCGTCCCTTGAGCGCGATGCCGATGAGGTAATGAGGCAGGTGCCACGTGAACCAAGAACGGGATTCGGCCAGCACCTCGACGGACGTCACGCCCGTCTCCTCCTCCAGCTCCCGCAGCGCCGCCTCGCGCGGCAGCTCACCGGGTCGAATGCCGCCCTGGGGCATCTGCCAGATCGGTCCGGTGTCGCGTGCGAGCCACTTGGGCCGCCGCCGCCCGACCCAGACTTGGTCGTGTTGGTTGAGCAGCATGATCCCAACGCTATGCCGCAAGGGAAGCGAGAACGAACCTGCCCGGCGGTCGGAGCTCACGAGTGCTTTCGTCTCCTGCAAATCTCGAATTGCCTGCCGGGCCCAGCCGCCTCGGCGCGCCAGGCCTTGGCGAAGCGGCCTGACTTACGTCCGAAACTAGAGCGGCTTGATCAATGGCGCAAAGGTCGCGATCACGTCGTCGTAGACGGTGCGCTTGAAGGGCACGATCAGCGCGGGCAAGTCGTCGAGCGGCGCCCAGCGCCAATCGTCGAACTCGACCTGATGGCCCGGCTCGGGGATCAGATTGACCTCCGAGTCGTTGCCGAGGAAGCGAAGCAGGAACCACTTCTGCCTCTGGCCGCGCCACCGCCCGCCCCAGGCTTTGCCGATCAGGCTCGGCGGCAGGTCGTAGCGCAACCATCCCGGGTGCTCGGCCAGAATTTCGACGGTCCTGAGACCTGTCTCCTCGATGAGCTCACGGCGCGCGGCGGCACGTGGATCCTCGTTAGGATCGATGCCGCCCTGGGGCATCTGCCACCATGCTCCGGGACCTTCCGGCTCGTTCGGCGCATCGGCACGACGGCCGATCCATACGAGCCCCTGCCGGTTGATGACCATGATGCCGACACAAGGTCTGTAAGACTGCTCGTCGTTGGATGTCATCGCGCGGCTCCTGCGTTGC
>JAEZHL010000065.1 GCA_023416575.1 Pseudomonadota bacterium | reverse complement strand
CCCAGGCGCCCCGCGCCGTGATCGCCATGCGCTTGTGATCGTATCCCGCCGATCCGCCCGACGCGAAAGCGTCTCCCAGCCAGAAGTTGTGCTGCAGCGAGATCTCGTTGGCGAAATCGGAGAAGGTGGCCGTGCCCTTGTCGGCTGCGACGACAAGGTAGGGATCGTCCCCGTCATGGCGGACGACGCGCTCCGGCGGCACCACCTCTCCGGCGACGATGTTGTCGGTGATGTCGAGCATCGTCGACACGAACGAGCGGTAGGCGGCGACGCCTTCCCTGGCAATCTCCTCGCGCGATCCGCCCCGTGGCAGCCGTTTCGGCAGGAAGCCGCCCTTGGCGCCTTGCGGGACGATCACCGTGTTCTTGACCTGCTGCGCCTTGCACAGCCCCAGAACCTCGGTGCGGAAATCCTGCGCCCTGTCCGACCAACGGATGCCGCCGCGCGCGATGGGGGCGAAGCGGAGGTGCACGCCCTCCACCTTCGGGCTGTAGACCCAGATCTCGCGATACGGCTTCGGCGCGGGCAGAGCGTCGATCTGGTCGGACGCCAGCTTGAATGTAATCGTCTCCGGCGGCCGGCTGGCCTTGTCGCGCTGGAAGAAGTTGGTGCGCACCGTGGCCATGATCAGGTTCGTGTAGTGGCGCAGGATCCGATCCTCATCGAGGCTCGCGACCTTCGCCAGAGCGCTTTCGATCCGATCGCGGATGCGCTGCTCGGCTGCCGTGCGCTGCTCGCTGGGCCAGGTCCGGTCGGGGTCGAAGCGCGTGTGAAACAGCTCGATGAAATCGCGCGCCATGCCGGCGTGACGCGTCAGCGTTTCGCCCAGATAGCGAAGGCCGAAGGGGACCCCGATCTGGCGTAGATAGGTGGCGTAGGCTCTCAGCATGGCCACTTCGCGCCAGTCGGCACCAGCGGTCATGACGAGCTGATTGAAGTTGTCGTTCTCCGCCTCACCGCGAACCACAGCGAGGAAGCAGGCTTCCATGAGCGCGTCGAGCTTGCCGAGGTCGATCGGTAGCCCGTTCGCAGTCTCCAGCGCCATATCGTGCAGCGTCACCCCGCGAGCAGTCCCGTGAAATCGGGGTGTCAGGCGATAGCTGCGCTCGTCGATAACGAAGAATCCGAGGTTCTCGAGCACGGGGACGCGCTCGGAGAGCGGAATCGGCTCATCGAAGCGGTAGATGGCAGCCCGCACCCGCCGTCCTTTCGCGTTCTCGGCGTGGAAGTCAATGGCGAGGGGACGTTCGGCGCTCAGCCGCTCGATACGGTTGATGTCTTCGAGTGCCCGTGCGACGTCGAAGCTCTCGGTGTATCCGCCCGGGAACGCGCCCTGATACTTCGGCGCCAGTGCCGCCAGCGCGTTCGGGCTGGTGTGCAGCGCATCCAGGAGCTGGTCGTCCCACGTGCGCGTGGCCGCGGTGATGCGGGCTTCCAGATCATTCTCATGGACTTCGGGCCGCGGTCCATCGCCGCGTTCGATAATGAACTGGACGCGGACCAGCGGGCTTTCCGTGAAGAAGGGCGTGAACGTCTGGACCCGTCCGTGATAGGCGCCGGCGAGTATGTTGGCGATCCGCTCGCGCACGTTCGTTGAAAAGCGGTCGCGTGGAACGAAGACGAACGCTGAAACGAAACGCTCGAAGCGCTCATATCGTGCGAAGACGCGGACGCGGGGCCGCAGCTCCAGGTCGACAATGGCGCGGGCCCAGGTCGTGAGCAGGTGCTCATCGATCTGGAACAGCTCATCGCGCGGGAAAGTCACGATGACATTCGCCAGCGCTTTGGCGGCGTGACTGCCCGGCGGGAAACCCGAATGCGCGATGACGGTCTCAACCTTTTGCCGCAGCAGCGGAATCTGCTGCGGAGGCTGCGTGTAGGCCTGCGACGTGAACAGCCCGACCAGCCGCAGCTCGCCGGCCAGAGAGCCGTCGGCCTTGTAGGTCTTGATGCCGATGTAGACCATGATCACGCGCCGGTGGACGCGTGCCATGATGTTGGATTTCGTGATGATGAGCGGATGCGGCGCGAAGAAGTAGCTGCGGCGCTCGGGTGTCATCGTCAGCGGCGCGCCACCGCCGCTGAGAACGTGCAGATCGGGATTTCGGAGCACGCCGAGCCCGCTGCCTTTCACCGGCACCAGATCGCCGGTCTCCTCGCTGCCAACCAGCTTGTATTCGCGCAGGCCGAGGAAGGTGAAATGGCCGTTGAGCAGCCAGCGGCAGAAGGCCAGAGACTCGGATAGCAATCCGGGTGCGACCGGAGGCGGCGCGTTCTCCAGGGCACGGATGGTCAGGTCGACGCGGGCGGTCATCGTCTGCCAGTCCGTGACCGCGACGCGCACATCATCGAGCACGGACGAAAGGCTCTCGACTAATCCGTTTGCCGTTTCCGGCGTCATGGCATCGAGCAGCAGGACGATCCAGCTTTCCTGCGAGCCGTCCGCCCAGTTGCTATCGCCAGGTCCAGTGATGCGGTCGAGCTTGCCCTTGCCGGAGCGCCTGACCTTCAGAATCGGGTGCAGAACCAGCAAGGCCGACAGCCCTCGCGCCTGCAGCTCATTGAGGATGCTGTCGACCAGGAACGGCATGTCGTCGTTGACGATCTCGACCAGCGTAAACGGGTGCGTGCCGGACGAGGTGCTCAGATGCACGGCCTGCGCGCGGATCTTGTGCCGTCCGCGCGGCTTCGTTTCAGCAAAGGCAAAGCTCGACCGGGCGATCTCCGCGAGGGCGCGCGGCTCGTAGCCGCCCAGTCCGTCGGGCTCATCTCCGAACAGCAGGCTGGAATAGAGCCGAAGGTCGGCCGAAGCATCCAGATGGGGTTCGATGCTACTCAGGATGGCGCCGTCGGTTTGCGGCACGTCGACTGCCATGGCTCTGAGGCTCCAATCTTCAAACGGCCGAAATGGCAACTCAGCCTTGAAAGCGAACGTAGGGTAGCGCGGCTGCCTTTACCATGCCTGAATGACAGGACTGCACTACGGGTCTACCTTCGCGATCAGCATCCGGCCCGTGACGATGAGGATGAGGCCCATGACGCGTCCAGACGCCCCCCCGACCGCTCTCGACCTCGGCCCCGACGCCGATCCCACGCCTGAAATCGCGGCCTATTTCGACAAGTGCCGCGAAAAGCTCGGGTTCGTGCCCAACGTGCTTCGCGCCTACGCCTTCGACAACACCAAGCTGCAGGCTTTCATCGACATGGTGGACGACCTCATGCTGGGTGACAGCGGCCTCAGCAAGCTCGAGCGCGAGATGATCGCGGTGGCCGTGAGTGCGGTCAATCACTGCCACTACTGCCTCACGGCGCATGGTGCGGCGGTGCGCCAGCGGGGCAAGGACCCGGAGCTCGGCGAGCGCATCGCCCAGAACTATCGCGCCGCCCGCCTCGATGCGCGCCAGAAGGCCATGCTCGACTTCGCGGTCAAGCTGACGGAGCACCCGGACAAAATCGAGGAGGCGGATCGCGAGGCGTTGCGGCGCGCCGGGTTCTCAGATCGTGATATCTGGGACATCGCCGCGATTGCCGGCTTCTACAACATGTCGAACCGCCTCGCGGCTGCAACCGATATGCGACCCAATCGGGAGTACCACTACCTGATGCGCGAGCCCGCAACCTGAGGTTCGTTACGCCGCTTGCGGAAGAAGGGTTTTCTGGTGCGAAGCCGTTCCTTTTGTCTCCGCATCATGGCATCACTAACGCAAAGCCGAGCTGGATGATCAACCCAGCCGCCCGAGAGTGCGAACGGCCGAGGTGGAGACACGAGGCCGTCGTCGCACGGCAGTACAAAGACGAGTGCCATTCCGGCGCGCAACGGATGCCGGAACGCTCGAGGGGTCGCCCTTTAGTCCGCCGTGGGTGAGATGCGAAACACAATTGCCGTCATGAATACCAAGGGGGGAGTCGGCAAATCCACCATTGTGCTGGCTCTGGCCGAAACCCTGGCCGCCTATCACGGCAAGAACGTCCTGGTCATAGATTCCGATGCACAGGCAAGCATCAGCTCTATGCTGATGACGCCCGCCAGCCTGCATCAGATCCAGGCCAACGGCCTGACGCTCGTCGACTTTCTGGTTGCCGCGGTCCTCAACAACGCCCCGGTCGACTGGCCGCAGTTCGTGGTCCGTGGCGTCTCTGATGTCGACGACGCCAGATCCGTCTATCTTTTTCCGAGCGACATGCAGCTTACACTGTTCGAGCGCGAGGTCTCACGCGAAAGCCTGCATGCCCGGCTGCGCTCGACGATCCGCAAGCTGCTCCATCAAGTCCGGCCGGTATTCGAGATCATCCTCATCGACTGCCCGCCGGGCCTGTCGGTGCTGACCGAGTCCTGGCTGCGCGAGGCCGATTTCCACATTTCGCCGACCAAGCCGGACTATGTCTCGTCCTGCGGGCTGGAGGTGTTCCGCCGCTTCCAGCAGCTCAATCCGGAGATGGGCTTCGCGGAGAACCTCGGGGTCCTGGTCAACATGAAGGACCGTTCCTCGCTGGTGGACGACGAGTACCATCGGTGGCTCCAGGAAAAGCCCGAGAACCGCTGTTTCCCGCAGCTCATCCCGCGCGTGAATGCCCTCCAGAACGCAGCCCGGTTCTCGAGCGTCGAACGGTCCTATCTGGCAAAATATCCGGGAGACGCGGGACACGCGCTGCGTGCCTTCACGGAAGAGGTCCTGGCACGACTTGCAGCTGGCAACGGACTAGCGACTACCAGCCCATCCGCCCCGGCCAGCAAAGCCAGCGAGCCGGCGCAAGCGCCCCGGTAGGCGGGGGGCGTGCCGAGGAGGACTCGGGTTCGAGCTGGCGGATCTGGAGTTTCCACGATCGCCATCGCAGCTCACGCGCGGCAACGCCCGACCGAGGGAGGTGCCACGCTCAGTCGAGCACGAGTTAGTGTCCGAAGAAGATCGGGGAGGAGAGGATCTCGAGCGCCTCATCACACTGGACGATGGGATCGTCCTGTTGGCGGCAGCATCGCCGATCGGCTAGGCTTGGGAGTTTATGGAGCGGGCGATGAGATTCGAACTCACGACCCTCACGTTGGCAACGTGATGCTCTACCACTGAGCTACGCCCGCATCCATTGGGTGCCGCCGCCCGTCAAGGCGGCGCGGCCCGTCTTATGGCTCAATTGCCGGCCGATTGCAAGCGGTCGTTGTCAGCTTTTTGATGAGCTTTTTCTCGGGGCCCTCTGGCCCGTGTCACGCCGGTTGCGTGCTGCTCCTCGACGGGATAGACGCTCTCATTGCACCCGAACAGAATTTGCCGCTCGAGGCCCAAGCAGAATGCCTGCCACCCGCGCCGACCTGTTTGCTCGCTTCGCCGAGCTCGGCATCGAGACCCAGACGGTGGACCACGAGCCCGTCTTCACTGTCGCCGAGAGCGAGAAGCTGGAGCGCAACCTCGCCGGTGGCCACACCAAGAACCTCTTTCTCAAGGACGCCAAGGGCAAGCTGTTCCTGGTCACGGCGGAGAGCCACAGCCAAGTCAACCTCAAGTCGCTGCACAAGATTCTCGGTTGCGCGCGGTTGAGCTTCGGCAAGCCCGAGCTTCTGCTGGAGGTGCTGGGCGTCACACCGGGTTCGGTTACTGCCCTCGCTCTCATCAACGACCGCGACCGCCAGGTCACGTTTGTGCTCGACGAGAAGCTAATGGCATTCGACACGATCAATTGCCATCCTCTCGAGAATACTGCGACGACTAACATTGCGCGCGACGATCTTTTGCGGTTCATTCGCGCCTGTGGCCACGAGCCGCGGATTGTTGGATTGGTCGACGGCCCCATTGCGTGAGGCTGCTGTCGCCACGATCTTGTGGTTTTCCGCCTGTGTGAGCCGCGGAAGACGGAGCCGGCCAAGGAGACCCTGATGGACCTCGGAGCACGCCAGACTACCACTGCAGGACAGTCGGATATTATCAAAGACACGAGCACGACATCCTTCGCCAAGGATGTGATCGAGGCCTCGCGTTCGGCGCTGGTCCTCGTTGATTTCTGGGCCGCATGGTGCGGGCCTTGCAAGCAGCTGACACCCGTGCTCGAGAAGGTGGTGAAGAGCTACGGCGGCAAGGTTCGGCTGGTGAAGCTCAATGTCGATGAGCATCCGGCGATCCCTGGGCAGCTGCGTGTGCAGTCGCTGCCGACAGTGTACGCGTTCCGCGATGGTCGGCCGCTGGACGGGTTCATGGGCGCCCAGCCCGAAAGTGCTATCAAGGCGTTCATCGACCGCGTCATCGGCGAGGACAGCCAAGCCGACCTTGCGGCTGTGCTGGAGGCTGCGGATGGGGCCATGGAGGCCGGCGACCTCCAGCAGGCAGCGGAGATGTACGCTGCGGTGTTGCAGGAGGACGGGCAGAATCCCCAAGCCCTTGCCGGGCTCGCCAAGTGCTATCTGAAGAGCGGCGATACGGCGAGGGCCGAGCAGACGATCGCCCTCGTGCCACCGGACAAGCGCCAGTCCGCCGCGGTTTCGAGCGTGCTGGCGGCGCTGGAGCTGGCGAAGAAGGCCGATGGCGGCGCTGATACGGCCGACTTAGAGGCGCAGCTCGCCAACGATCCCTCCAATCACCAGGTCCGCCTCGATCTGGCGCTCGCGATGGCCGCAATGGGCAACAAGTCCGGCGCGGTCGAACAGCTCCTCGAGCTGTTCCGGCGTGATCGCAACTGGAATGAGCAAGCTGCGCGCAAGCAGCTCGTGCAACTTTTCGACGCCTGGGGGCCGAAGGATCCTCATACCGTCGAAGGGCGGCGCAAACTGTCGTCGCTGATGTTTTCCTGACGGCAACGCGAAGGAGGCCGGATTGGCCCCCACGGATCGCTACCGTAGTCCGGCCGATCTGCCTCGGCAGATCCCTGTCTTTCCTTTGCGCGGTGTCATCCTGCTGCCGCGAGCCGTGCTGCCTCTCAGCATCTACGAGGCGCGCTATCTCGCGATGCTGGAGGACATTGTCGCGGGGGCGCGCCTCGTCGGGATTATTCAGCCCGAGCGCTCGGACAGCGACGAGGAAAGCCCGCCCGGCAGGTCGACAGGCTTGCGGCCGACCGGCTGCGTCGGCCGGCTGACCGCGTTCCAGGAGCTCGATGACGACAGGGTGCTGATCACCGTCACGGGCGTCGCGCGGTTCGAGCTCGGCTCCGAGATCCCGACCGAGAAGCCCTACCGCATCTTCGAGGTCGACTACGACCGGTACAGCGACGACTTCCAGGCCGGCGCGGGCGAGGGGCTCGTCGACCGGACGAACCTGCTGCGGGTATTGCGGAGCTACCTGGAGGCGCACAAGCTCAAGGCCGACTGGCGTGCCATTCTGAGCGCCCCAAGCGAGTACCTCGTCAACTCGCTGTCTGTCGTGTGTCCCTATGGACCCGAGGAGAAGCAGGCGCTGCTCGAAGCCGCCGATCTCAAGACGCGGTCTGAAGTGCTGATGGCACTCGCCGAGATGGAGCTTGCCTCGAGCGAGAGCGGCTCCGGCGGCGCAATGAATTGAGGATTTTCGGGATGACGGACGAGACGGGCGCACCAGGGAAGGATCGCGAGGAGATCGTCGACCGACGCCTTCTGGAACTGCTGGTCTGCCCCCTCACCAAGACGACGCTGGAATATGACGGGACCCGCCAGGAGCTGATCAGCCGCGCGGCCCGCCTTGCCTTCCCGATCCGGGAAGGCGTGCCGCTGATGACCGTCGAAGCGGCCCGTCACCTGGATGAGGATCAGACGCCGTCGCGCGACAGCGCCAGCTAAGAGTCGGTCGTCCGCTCCCTATCCGCGTCCATGAAGGTCGATTATGCCGGCTCGCGTGTCCCCGCGCGCGCCGCCGCACCGTAGCGCTTCTCGATGTAATCCTCGACGATCGTCTTGAACTCCTCCGCGATGCGGGGGCCGCGCAGGGTCATGGCCTTCTGGCCGTCGATGAACACCGGGGCCGCCGGTTGCTCGCCCGTGCCCGGCAGGGAGATGCCGATGTCGGCGTGCTTCGATTCGCCGGGACCGTTGACGATGCATCCCATGACCGCGAGGTTGAGGCCCTCGACGCCGGGGTACTGCTCCCGCCAGACCGGCATACGTTCACGGATCATGTCCTGCACATCGCGCGCCAGCTCCTGGAACACCGTCGATGTCGTGCGCCCGCAACCGGGGCAGGCCGCCACGGTCGGAACGAACGTGCGGATCCCCATGGTCTGCAGCAGCTCCTGCGCCGCGCGCACCTCCAGCGTGCGATCGCCGCCCGGCTCGGGTGTCAGCGAGTAGCGGATGGTGTCGCCGATGCCCTGCTGCAGCAGGATGCCCATGGCCGCCGATGATGCGACGATGCCCTTGGAGCCCATGCCGGCCTCGGTCAGTCCGAGATGCAAGGCGTAGGTGCAGCGCTCGGCGAGCAGCGAATAAACGCTGATCAGGTCCTGCACCGCCGAAACCTTGGCCGAAATGATGATGCGGTCGGCCCCGAGCCCCAGCTCCTCGGCGCGCGCTGCCGATAGGAGCGCCGACCGCACGATGGCCTCGTGCAGCACCGCCCGCGCGCTCATGGGCTGGGCCGCCCTGGCATTCTCGTCCATCAGGTGGGTCAGCAGTTCCTGGTCGAGGCTGCCCCAGTTGACACCGATGCGTACCGGCTTGCTCCACTTGAGAGCCTGCTCGATGATCGATGAGAACTGGACATCACGCTTGTTCTTGAAGCCGACGTTACCCGGATTGATCCGGTACTTGTCGAGTGCCTCCGCGCAGGCCGGGTTCTCGGCCAGCAGCTTGTGGCCGATGTAGTGGAAGTCGCCGACCAGCGGCACGGTGGTGCCCATGCGTGCGAGGCGGTCGCGGATGTGCGGTACGGCCTTCGCCGCTTCGTCGCGGTCCACCGTGATCCGCACCAGCTCCGATCCGGCCCGCGCGAGCGCCGCCACCTGCCGCGCCGTGCCCTCGACGTCGGCGGTATCGGTGTTGGTCATCGACTGGACGACGATCGGATTTTGTCCGCCGACCTGCACGCCGCCGACGGCGACCGGTACGGAGACGCGCCGCACGCTTCTCGGATCCGCCATGACTACTCCCGGTTGGCTCCCTTCGCGTCCTCTACCTAATGCACCCGCGCAGCCCTGAACAGTAGCACATTCGGATCAGCGCGCAGCGCCGCGTGCCACCATTCCGAGGAGCGAGAGGCCGGAGATTACGGCGAGTACGAGCACGATCGCCGGACCGCCAGGGACATCGAAGCTCATGGACAACTGAATGCCCGCGACCGCGCCGCCCGCGGCGATGATCGCGGCGAGCAGCGCCATACGCTCCGGCGTGGCGCTGAGTGGCCGGGCCGCAGCTGCCGGCATGATCAGGAAGGCGATCGCCAGCAGGATGCCCACCACCTTGATGGCGATTGCGATGGTCAGCGCGAGGAGGACGACGAAAACCCCTTTGACGAGATCGCGCGGCACGCCCTCGGCGGCCGCCAACTCCTCATGCACGGCCATCGACAAGAGCGGGCGCCAGAGCCACGCGAGCGCCGCGAGGGCAAGACCGCCGCCGCCATAGACCCACCACAGGTCGCCCGCTGAGACGGAGAAAATGTCACCGAACAGATACCCCATGAGGTCGATGGGTGGCCCGCGCACGAGCGACGTCGCGATGATTCCAGCCGCAAGCGCGGCGTGGGCAAGCAGCCCGAGCAGCGAATCGAGCGGCACCAGCCGCTGGCGGGAGAGCAGGACGAGGAGCAGGGCCATCGCCGCCGATACCGCAAGGGCAGAGGCCGTCAGGTCGATCTGCAACGCGAGTCCCAGAGCAATGCCGATGAGGCTCGCCTGCGCGACCGTCTCTCCGAAATAGGCCATGCGCTGCCACACCACGAAGCAGCCGAGCGGTGCCGCGACCAAGGCAACGCCAACGCCCGCAGCCAGGGCGCGGATCAGAAACGGGTCCATGCTGGTCAAGCCTCCTCGGGCCGGTCCGCGGGCCGCGCGTCCTCAGCGGGCGCAACCGGTAGCGCTCCGCCGGCCAGGTCGTGGTGATGGTCGTGGCGGTGGCTGTAGATCGCAAACGCCCGCGCGGCATGGGGGCCGAACAGGCGGGCGTAGGACGGATCCTTGGCCACCGTTTCCGGCACGCCCGAGCAGCAGACGTGGCGATTGACGCAGATCACGCGGTCGCTTTGCGCCATGACGATGTGCAGATCGTGGGAGATGAGCAAAACGCTGAGCCCCCGATCTACCCGCAACCGTCCAATCAAGGCATAGAGTTCAGCCTCGCCGACATAGTCGACGCCACGCACGGGTTCATCGAGAACGAGCAGGGCGGGATTGCGCAGGAGTGCGCGGGCCAGCACGACCCGTTGCAGCTCGCCGCCGGACAGGTTCGCGATCTGCTGATCTATCACGCCGCTGGCGCCGACCTCCGCAAGGGTTGCCCGGATGCGGCCCGCGTCTCCTGAGCCGCCAAGCGCCAGGAAGCGCGCAACCGTCATCGGAATGGCGCGGTCGAGGTCGAAGCGCTGGGGCACGTAGCCGATGGAAAGGTCGGGTTTGCGGTGGACTGTGCCCTGATCCGGCTGGATGAGGCCGAGCAGCACGCGCACCAGCGTCGTCTTGCCCGCACCGTTGGGGCCAATCAAAGTGACGATCTCGCCAGGGCGGATGTCGAGGTCGATGCCTTCGAGGATCGGCCGGCCGTTGCGGGACAGCCACAAACCGCGGGCGCTCAGCAGCGAATCCGGGCCGGGCGGTGCGCCGGTCGGATAATGCGTGTGATCGTGACGGTGATGATGCGCGTGGGGGTGATGGTTGCAGCACTCATGGCCGACATCGCGGGCCGCGCGCGCCGGATTTCCAGTCTGGGCCTCGGTCATTCGATCGTTCCGCTCGGATCTCAGCTTGCGTGGCAATCGGCACAGATGCCCGCAACCTCAGCGACCGTGCGGCTGGGCTGGAAGTGGGCGTCCTCGGCCGCACAGGCGATCGCATTGAACACCGGGCCGCCGGGGACCTCCGCGACTCGTCCGCAGCGCTCGCAGGCCAGGAAAAGCTGGTCGCGGTCGGCATCGTGGTGCACGTGGCAGGCGAAGAACGCGTTCCGGCTCTCAAGGCGATGGATGACGCCGGCACTCAGCAGCGCGTCGATGGCCCGATACACGGAAATCGGCGCCAGCCTGCCGCCTCCCTGCCGCATGCGCTCGAGAATGTCATAGGCGCCGATCGCGTGATGCGAGCCGGCGATTTCCTCGAAGACCCGGCGCCTCAGCTCCGTCAGCCGGAGACCCTTTGCCTCGAAGGCACTCTGCGCCCGTTCCAGTGCCTGCGCGACACACGGGGCGTGGTTATGGCCAGGAGGCGGAAACGCGGCAGCTGGCAAAGCTTCTCGCATGATCAAATCCCAAGCTGCGGATCGGAAATGTTATAATATCACATTTCGCGATCCGCGCGAGATCGATCACGTGCCAAGCCGTCGCGGCTTCCAGTGTCGCGCCCGCGGGGATGTCCACTCGCGGGCGCTGATCGTGTAATGAGCCCTACTGCTGGACGCTGGCAGCCTTCGCCGACTTGAGCGCCTCTTCAGCGGCCTGGCGGGCGCTACGCTCAGTCGTGAGCTGGGCGCCGGCTTCCTTCGCCTCCCGGACTGCCCCGTCGCGGGCCGACTCTGCAGCCGCGAGCTGCGCCCGCAGGTCCTGGGCCGCCTTCTCTGCCGCGGACTGTGCCGACGTGGCCTTCGCGACCTCATCGCGGGCAGCCTTGAGCTCGGACTGCGCCTTTTCCAGAGCCGCGTTCGCAGCGGCAAGCTGACCGTCCGCTGCCTTAGCGGCTTGTTCCGCCGAGGCTTGGGCTGCCTTGGCCGCTTGTTCAGCCGTTGCCTGGGCCGCTTTTGCTGCCTCGAGCTCGGCCTTCGCGGCATCAAGCTGCGATTTCGACTCCTGAGTGGCGCGCTCTGCCGCCTGTCGACCCGTTACAGCCTGCTTGAGCTCGCTTTCCGCAGTGGTCCGGGCCGCCTCCGCGACCACCGCCCGCTCGCCGGCTGATTTCGCCTGTGTGTACTGCCAGCCAGCGCCGGCCGCCGCCAGCACGGCAATGCCGAGAGCCACTTTCGTCGAGGTTGCAATGGACATGTTCGCAGATCTCCCCAGCTCGTTCCGTCCTCAGTGTAACCCTATCCTGCGCGAAAATCATGTCACTGCAAATCAGAGGCGCGCTTTCGGGCAGCTGTCTCCGGCGGAACAGCGGCCCCAGGGTGCAGAACGTTAACGTCCTTCGGCTGAACAATGGCAGCGTCCAACGCTGCCCCGCTCTAACAGCAGGAGGTCGAGATGCTCGGGAAAGTGCTTTCGTTGGCGACGGCCACCGTCATTCTGATCACGGCGGCCGCGCCGGATGCCGCGCACGCCAAGCGGGGCCGCGGCACGCATGTCATCGAGAAGCACTTCGAGACCCGCGGGCCGGTCAAGGGCTACTCCGGCTTCGCGGGCAGGTACTACTGCGATTACCAGCGCGTTCCGACCCGCAAGTGCATCATCACCGCCAGCGGCCACGAAAGCTGCAAGATCGTGAGCTGGACGCTCAAGCAGGCTTGCTACTGACGTTCAACGTGTGCGCGACAGAATGCATCTGCACGGGCGGGACCATCAGCGTCCGAAGTATCCGACGAGCTCCGCGGCGCCGATTTCCATGGTGTCGGCAGCCTCGAGGATCTCCTGACAGGTCGAGCCCCGGCCTTGGCCTTCGATGGGACCGTTCAAGGCGCTGAGCCGGAAGTGGTAGGCGTGCGGCCGATGCCCGTGCGGCGGGCAGGGGCCGCCATAACCGGGGTTCCCGAAGTCATTCGTCGCCTGGGCAAACCGCGGATCGTCCATCCCCGACTGGAAGCCCTCATCCAGTCGCGTCAGATCGGGCGGGAGATTGTAGGCGAGCCAATGATAGAACGTCCCGCCGGGCGCATCGGGATCGCTGCAGCACAGAAGCAGGGTCTGCGCCCCGCTCGGAACGTCGCTCCATGCAAGCGGTGGCGAGATGTTGGAGCCATCGCACGTGTACTCTCGTGGTATCGGCGCGCCGTTCTCGAACGCGCTGCTGGTCAGCGTGAAGGCCATCCGCATCTCCTGTCGTCTTTGCTCCTGGTGCGCTTAACGTCGAAAGGCGCGGTTTGAGCCAGGGGACAGGGGAATGCGAGGTCAATCAGGGGTGGCCCGGCTGGCAGCGAGCACCGCAACGGGTTAGCCGAACAGCGCCCCTGGCCAATCCACGGCGAGTTGATCGGCGATTGCCTGCCCCTCAGCTTCCCAACGCCCGGCGGCGCTTGCGTCGGTAAAGCCCGAGCTCAGCGGATCGTCTGGGTCGAAGGTTGCTTGCCAGGTTTGGTCCCATTCATCGAGGCGCTTCAGCAACTCGCTCGAAAGGTCGAGAGTGCTCGGATCAACGCTGTCGCCGGTTTCATCGTCCCAGGTCGGCCAGCAGCCATATTCCGGCGCAAGCCGCAGCCGGTTGGGCAGGGTCGGCGAGGGATAGTCGTCCTGGTTCAGCTCATCTTCGGGTCTGCTGCTCCATGCCGGTTTCGCGGTGCGCGGCATATGCACGAACCAGTAGCCCCAGAGGCATGCCGTGGCACAACCAATGACCAAGGGCTCGAGGAAGCCGGAAACGGCGCCGAGGTCGATGGGCCAGGGTGCAAGAACACCTTGAGCGTGGGCATGAGCGACGAAGGCGAATGCGGCGAGGTAAAGGATTAAGGCATTGGTCGTCCTTCTGCGGCCCAGGCGATCCTCGTCCGTTTCCGGCGGCAGTGCCCGGTTGGCCCAGATGAGATAGCCTCCCTGAACCAGGACGTTGGCAGCGAAGATCACCGTTGCCCAGCGGCTGAGCGTCATGAGCGCCAGCCCACTGGCGAACGTGAGGCAGCCGCCCAGGATAAGCAAACGAGTTCGTATTTTCTCCTTGCTGTCTGGTTTCTGTCCGAGCGCGTCGAGCACGACGTCCATCAGCTTGTCGAGCGCCATCTGTTTCAGCACCATGACGCCTGCGAGGACGTAGAACAGACCGATAGCAGATGAAATCCAAGACATCGCGCTTCCCCGCCGGGTGACGAACCCGTTCCAGACGCTGCATTCCGCGAGCGAGCAATGAGGTTTGCGCGGCGGAGCGAGCACAATTAACTTATCCGCAGCACAAAATGGACAGCGCAGATGAACTCGCGATGAACCTCTCGCAAACTTTGCAGGTGATGGCGCGATTTGTTCCGGATCGGCCTGCCGTCACGTCCGATACGGGTGCGTTCACCTACGCTGCATTGGAGCAGCAGGCGGCTGCCATTGCGGGTGCGCTCCGGGTGCGGCACGGCCTCCAGCCTGGCCAACGGGTCGGTATCGTCATGGAGAACTGCGCCGAGTTCTTCCCTGTGCTCTACGGCGCCTGGCGGGCCGGGCTGGCCGCGGTGCCGATTAATTCCAAGCTGCACCCGAAGGAGTTCGCCTGGATCCTGGCCAACAGCGAGGCACGGCTGGTCGTGGCGACACCCGAGCTTGCGGACCGGATGACGGCCCAGCCGGGCGAGGTCTGGCCGCCGATCATCGCCACCGGCTCCCGAGACTATCGGGCGCTGCTCGACGGCGATCCGATCCGCCGCGTGCCGGGTGGCCCCGAGGACGAAGCCTGGCTCTTCTATACCAGCGGCACGACGGGCCGGCCCAAGGGCGCCGTGCTCACGCACCGCAATCTGCTCTTCATGGTCCACGCCTACACGGCCGACATCGATTTCCTCGGACCGCAGGACACGATCGTCCACGCCGCGCCATTGTCACACGGTGCTGGTCTCTACAGCCTCGCGCACATCGCGCATGGATCGAACAACGTCGTGCTCGGCGGCCATTTCGAGGCCGAACGGGTGCTGGCCACGTTCCGCCAGTATGACAATGTCAGCCTGTTCGCAGCGCCGACGATGGTCGTTCGCCTGATCAACCATCCAGGTGCGGGCTCGCTCGACACGCGCGGGCTCAAGACGCTGATCTACGGCGGGGCGCCGATGTATCTCGCCGACCTGAAGCGCGGCATCGAGCTGTTCGGACCGAAGTACTTCCAGGTCTACGGCCAGGGCGAGAGCCCGATGACGATCGCGGGGCTGACCAAGGCGATCCACGCCGACACTGACCATCCCGATTACGAGGCGCGGCTCGCCAGTGCCGGCGTGGCCCGGACGGGCGTCGCCTTCCGCATTGTCGACGAGGCGGGTAACGACCTGCCACCCGGCGAGATCGGCGAGGTGATCACCCGCAGCGATTGCGTCATGAAGGGCTACTGGAACAATGCCGATGCCAACGCGAAATCGCTGCGTGATGGTTGGCTATGGACCGGCGATCTCGGAAGCGTCGATGCGGCGGGTTTCCTGACCCTCAAGGACCGGTCGAAGGATCTCATCATTTCCGGCGGGGCCAACATCTACCCGCGCGAGATCGAGGAGGTGCTGCTGACGCATCCCGACGTGATCGAGTGCGCCGTCATCGGCCGCCCGCATCCGGACTGGGGCGAGGAGGCCATCGCCTACGTCGTCACCCGCCCCGGCAGCGCAGCCACTGCCGAGACGCTCGATGCCCTCTGCCTCGACAACATCGCGCGCTTCAAGCGGCCGAAGGCATATCGGTTCGTCGAGGCGCTGCCGAAGAACAACTACGGCAAGGTGTTGAAGACGGAGTTGAGGGAGTGGGTGCAGAAGTCTGGATAGGGCGAACGCACCACCCCCTGAACTCCTACCCCACGTACTTCCAATACGTATCCTTCTTCGTCACGTAGCCGTCCCGGAATTCCCAGAGATCACAGCCCAGGTATTCGAACGGCTGCCCGCCGATGGGTGTGCCGCGCACGACCCACTCGGAGATCGCTTTGGTGTCGTCCACGATCCAGTGGCGCATCTCCTCCCACCGCATGTCGGGGATCTGCTCGTAGCGGGTGCGCAGAACTTCGCCGATTTCGGCCTTGCCGACGCAGCACCGACCTTCGGGAGCATGCGGGCCGCGGGCCATCAGCCACACGCCATCGTCGGTGAAGTGAGACACGATCGCGTTGACGTCATGCCGGTTGAAGCCGTCCTGGATCTCGTCGAGCAGCGCGATGGTGACCTTGCGTGGTGGCATGGCGGGCTCCCTTTTCTGACCAAGCTCGCCCAGGATGGCACGCACAGTGATCGTCCGGCAACGTGATCCGTGGACCATGAAAGTAAAACATGCAAGATAATGCATGTTGGGAAGTGACGGCAGAATCGGGGCCAAGGAAGTGGCTGGATGAGCACGGCGGAGATCAGCGGTGAGCTGAAGAAGCAGCACCTCATTGATCCGGAGATTTGTATCCGCTGCAACACGTGCGAGGAAACGTGCAGCATCGGCGCCGTCACTCACGACGACACCAACTATGTGGTCGATGCGGAGAAGTGCAATTACTGCATGGATTGCGTCGGGCCTTGTCCGACGAGTGCCATCGACAACTGGCGGGTCGTGCGCGCGCCCTATAGCCTCGAGGCTCAGTTCGCGTTCACGGAGCTGCCGGTCCAGGAGGAATTCGCCGACGGCGACGCGGAGGCGATGGAGGCCATCGAGGCTGAGGTGGCGGCTCTGTTGGCTGCCGCGCACATGGGTAGCGGCGGCAAGCCAGTTGCGCCGGTTTCAGCCGCCAAGCCAACGGTCAATCTCTATTCACGGGCGAAGCCTGCCGTGGCGACGGTGCAGGGCAACTACCGCATCACGGCTGCCGATGCGGAGAGCGATGTCCGCCACATCGTCCTGCAATTCGGGGATATTGTCTTCCCCATTCTGGAGGGACAGTCCGTCGGCATCATCGTGCCGGGCGCGCGCCCCGATGGGCGGCCACACGATGTCCGCCTCTATACGGTCGCCTCGTCCCGGGATGGTGAAAAGCCCAACGGCAACAACATCGCGCTGACCGTGAAGCGAGTCCCTGAGGGCGTCGCGTCGAGCTACCTGTGCGATTTGAAGAAGGGTGATCAGGTCGAGGTCACCGGGCCGTTCGGCGCGACGTACCTGATGCCCAACGATCCGGCCGCCAATATCATCATGATTTGCACAGGCACGGGATCCGCGCCCTTCCGCGCCTTCACCGAGCGCCGGCGCCGCGCGATGCCGGGGGCGCCGGGGCGGCTCGTGATGTTCTTCGGCGCGCGCACGCCTGGCGAGCTGCCATACTTCGGGCCGTTGCAGAAGGTGCCGTCTGACCTGTTGGAGCAGCACCTCGTCTT
>JAEZHL010000371.1 GCA_023416575.1 Pseudomonadota bacterium | reverse complement strand
GCCGTCTCGCCCGACTGGGAGACGAAGATGGCCAGCCCGTCCTCCGGCATCGGCGCTTCCCGATAACGGAACTCGGAGGCGATATCGATCTCGACCGGAATGCGCGCGTAGCGCTCGAGCCAGTACTTGCCGACGAGACCGGCATAATAGGCCGTACCGCACGCACTGATTGTGATACGCGGGATTTTCGCCAGATCCAGGCCGATGTCCGGGAACATCACCTTGCCGGCGGCCATGTCGAGATAATTGGTCAGCGTGTGGCTGATGACCTCCGGCTGCTCATGGATCTCCTTGGCCATGAAGTGCCGGTAGTTGCCCTTGTCCACCAGGAGCGAGCTTGCGACCGACTTCACCGCCGCCCGCTCGACCTTGATGCCTTCCATGTTGAAGATCTCGGCGCCTTCGCGGCTGAGCACCACCCAATCGCCGTCCTCGAGGTAGGTGATCGTGTCTGTGAACGGCGCCAGCGCGATGGCATCGGAGCCGAGGTACATCTCGCCCTCGCCATGCCCGATCGCCAGCGGTGGCCCCTGGCGCGCGCCGATCATCAGATTGTCGTGACCGGCGAAGATGATGCCGAGCGCGAAGGCGCCCCGCAGCTTCTGCAGCGCCTTGCGGGCGGCATCGATCGGCGTCAGCCCCGCGTCGAGGTGTTCCGTCACGAGATGCAGGACCGTCTCCGTGTCCGTCTCGGTCTCGAACGCGTGCCCCTTCGCCGTCAGCTCGTCCCTGAGCTCCTGGAAATTCTCGATGATGCCGTTGTGAACGACGGCGACGCGGTCGTTCATGTGCGGATGCGCGTTGCGCTCGACCGGCCTGCCATGGGTTGCCCAGCGCGTATGGCCGATCCCTGCCCGCCCGTTCAGCGGATGGTTGGACAGCCGCAGCTCGAGGTTCTTGAGCTTGCCCTCGGCCCTGCGGCGGTCGAGATGACCGTTCTCGACCGTGGCGATGCCAGCGGAGTCATAGCCGCGGTACTCGAGCCGCCGCAACGCGTCCACGAGATCCCCCGCGACGGGCTTCGTGCCAAGAATGCCGACAATCCCGCACATTTCAACGCAAGTCCTTTTTGAATAGGCGTGTTGCCCACCTGCTACGTCGAGACGGCGTTGCAGACAACTCAAACCGTATTACTTGGTTTTTCGAGGTTAAGAACTCTTAACCGATTTGCGGCGTTGCATCATGGCGCGGAACTTGGCTGCCCAGCCCTCGCGGATGCTGAGCTCGCTGCGCTCGACCGCCAGCGCGTCGGCCGGAACGTTCCTCGTGACGACGCTGCCGGAGCCGACGAAGGCGCCCGGACCGATGCTGACCGGGGCCACCAGCGCGCTGTTCGAGCCGATGAAGGCGCCTGGCCCGATTTCTGTCCGGTGCTTGAAGAACCCGTCGTAGTTGCAGAAGATCGTCCCTGCACCGATGTTCGCTCCGGCTCCGACCGTCCCGTCACCCAGGTAGGCGAGATGGTTGGCCTTGGCGCCCTCCGCGAGCGTCACGTTCTTGACCTCGACGAAGTTGCCGATCTTGCCTTTCGGGCCGATGTCGGCACCCCGGCGCAGCCGCGCAAACGGACCGACCTCCGCCCCCCGGCGGATCGAGGCGCCTTCGAAATGGCAGTTGGCGTGAATGACGACGTCGTCCTCGACCACCACGCCCGGCCCGAAATACACGTTAGGCTCGATCGTCACGTCCCTGCCGATCGCCGTGTCGTAGCTGAACCAGACCGTCTCCGGCGCGATCAGCGTCGCCCCTTCCGCCATGGCGCGCTCGCGGCAGCGGCGCTGGAACACCGCCTCGGCGACGGAGAGCTGATGGCGCGAGTTGATGCCCAGCACCTCCTCCTCGGCGCAGCGCCGTGCGGCGACCCGATAGCCAGCAGCCCTGGCGACGGCCACGGCGTCCGTCAGATAGTACTCGTTTTGCGCGTTGTCCGTCCCGATCCGGTCCAGCAGATCGAGCATCACCTCACCCCTGAACGCCATCACGCCCGAGTTGCAGAACGAAGTTTGCCGCTCCGCCTCGGAGGCGTCCTTGTGCTCACGGATGGCCATCACGTCGCCCGCGGCATCGCACAGCAGGCGGCCGTAGCCATTCGGGTCGGCGGCATCGAACCCGAGCACCGCGAGCGGCGTCTGCGGCGCGAGGCACTGGACGAGATCCCTCAGCGTGGCGGACGCGATGAGCGGCGTATCCCCGAACAGGACGAGGACGTCGCCATCGTGCCCGGCAATCGCCGCGCGGGCGGCCAGGACGGCGTGCGCCGTGCCGAGTTGCTGATCCTGCACGAAAACCTGGGCTCCGGGCGCGATGGCCTCGGCTTCCGATCTCACGCCAGCCATGTCGGGCCCGATCACCACGGCGATGCGCTCACCCCCGACGCTCTCGGCCGCTCGCAGCGCATGCCCGAGAAGAGAGAGTCCGCCGACCCGATGCAGAACCTTCGGGTGGGCCGACTTCATCCTGGTTCCCTTGCCAGCCGCCAGGATGATTGTGAGCAGTGGACGGGTCGTCATGATCATCTCGCCTGCAAACTGAGAGCGGAACCGGCAACCGGCCGGCGCCATCCGATGTGGGCGCGCACGGTGTCTCATGCCACTCACGTTTGCAAGCCGCGCACCGCAGGTCACGGTCAGCCACGACGCGCCCATCCGGCAACATACCTTTCCACAGGCCAGCGCTTCGGCGTCCGTTGACGTTGATGACGGACTCGGACGACGGTTTGACGCAAGCGAATCATCAGCTTGGCCGCGTATGGCGTTTCGATCACTCCTGAGCTCATGAGCTTCGAGAGATAAGGCGAGCGCAGAAGACCATGACGGAACAGAGGCAGGACATCGGAATTCGGCAGGCACCCGAGCCGCCACGCAGCTTCACGGGACCGTATCTGGCGTCCTGGGCGGTGCTCGGCGCTCTGGCCGTGGGTTATATCGGCGTGCTGTTCACTGAGCCCGACTGGGCAGGCACGCTCACGACACAGTCCCTGCGGAGCGAGCCGGCCGAGGTATCGCCGGTCGTGCAGCAGCTCACCGCCGAGGTGGGCAGCTTGCGGCGGACCGTTGCCGACCTGCAGCGCGAGCTCGACCACGTCAAAACAGCGGCGGCTTTGCGGCAGGAGGTCGAGGAAACCAGCCGTCTGGTGCGGCAGGAGAACGAGATCATCATCTCGCGGCCCCCGCTCCAGATCACGGCGGCGCCGCCGCCCGAAACGTCCGGGGTCGTTGGACTGTCGCGGAGCGCCGCTGAAGCGAAGCCCGGCAACGGGAACCCTGCTCCGGCCCCGGCTGCGAAGGTTCCCGAGCCGGTGCCGGCCGAGCGGCCGCGCCAGGAGGAGACGGCAAAGCCCGCCGCCACTCCCGAGACCCCGGCGCCGAAGAAGATCGTTATCGTCAACGCCCGCCCGACGACTGAGTCGACGGAGCGGCTGGAAACCGGAAGCCTGCCAGCTCCCCAGCCGCCAGAGATCACGTTCGGCCCGGCGATCGTCACCCCCTCGGCCGACACGGTGGCGATCCTGCTCGATAGCGGCCCCTCGCTCGATGCGTTGCGGCTGCGCTGGAGCGTCCTCCACGACCGTCACCAGAGCGCGCTTCGGGACCTGGAGGCGCGCTATCTCGTCAGCGGCACGGTGGAGCAGCCCTCCTATCAGCTCGTCGCCGGACCGATTTCATCCGCCGAGGAAGCTACCCGGATCTGTGCGCTGCTCCGCGCACGCCGCGCTTCCTGCAGCGTCGGCGGCCCATTCGTCGGCCAGACGCTCTGATCCCTGCCTCGGCGGCGGTCGTTCAAGTCACGACTGCCGCTCCACGATCTTCGGCGCCTTCCGCGTCCCAACCTCCGTCTCGGGCGACGGTAGCGCGAGCGTCTCGGTCCACGAACGGGATTTCTGCAGCGACCGCAGCAGCGTGCGCACGGTCCGGGAGGTGGCGACGGTGCCCTCGTTGGCATAGGCCTCGTGATTGCGCTCGAACTCCTTGAGGTCATACCGGTAATTGACCATCAGTCCGTGCGATTCCTTGAGCCCCTTCGGCGAGATGTCGGCCAGCCAGTTGACGCGCTCGAGGCGGGCGCCGTTACCGAGATGGAAACGTGCAACCGGATCCACCGGCCGGCCATCCTTCGATTTCGCCGTCACGAGATACTGCGCCGCGAGCGCAGTCAGCGGCCCCTCCATCGCCCGCACCGGCTCCGGATCGCTGATCCAGCGCGGATCGGCTAGTGGTCGAAGTATTTCGCGGAGCTCCGGCGTGATCAGATCGCTGGCATCGCCGTCGAGCTGATTGCGGAGCCAACGCGCGAAGCCCGGCACCGGCGACAACGTGACGAAGGTCTTGAGCGTCGGCTTCTCGCGGGCCAGCTCCTCGACCACCTGCTTGATGAGGAAGTTGCCGAACGAGATCCCGCGGAGCCCCTCCTGGCAGTTGGAGATAGAATAGAAGTTGGCCGTCGTCGGCTCCGATGCGCTGCCCGACTTCGGCGCCTCGTCGAGCACGCTCGATATGTTGTCCGCCATGTCATCCGTGAGCGCCACCTCGACGAAGATCAGTGGCTCGTCGATGAGCGAGGGATGGAAGAAGGCGAAGCAGCGCCTGTCCGTCGGATCGAGCCGGCGGCGCAGGTCGTCCCAGCCCTGGATCTCGTGCACCGCCTCGTAGGCGATGATCTTCTCCAGGATCGCAGCCGGCGTCTGCCAGTCGATGCGGCGCAGCACCAGGAAGCCGCGGTTGAACCACGAATAGAGCAAATGCCTGAGGTCCGCGTCGACGGCCGCCAGAGCCGGATCATCGCCCGGCAGGTTCAGGAGATCGCGGCGGAGCGCGACGATCTCGGCCGTGGCACCCGGGGCAAGATTCAACCGGCGAAAGAATTCCTGCCGTGGGCCCTCCACCGCACCCTGCAGCCGTCCCAGGGTCGAGAGCGACGGTTCCGCGACATAGGCGGCGGCGGCCGCCGAGACCTGGGCCGGATCGGGCTGCAGCGTGTGGGCGATGAACTGGAAGAAGGCCAGCTTCTGCCCGCCGGAAAGGCCGCGATAAAGGGTCAGGATCTGGTGGGCCATGGCCACGCCCGAGGCCTCGCCGCGGACGGAAACGAGCGCCTTGGCGAGCTCGGCAATATCCTTGCTCGCGTCGCCGCTGCGGCCCGACCACGGCAGCAGCTGCCGTCCCTGCTCAGCGACGGTCGTCAGGAGTTCCTGCAAAAACGAGACATTCGCTTGCAATGCTCTGTCCACCTCTGTCTGGCGGCCTGCCTACGCGACCTGCATCATCTAGCATTACAATGGCTAACGAATCTGAACGAACAAGGCCACCGAGGAAACGCCATGACAGACGCAGGCACATACGAAATTCTCGCGATCAAGTATGGCACGCATGCGAACCGCGTGCGCGCCGACAACTTCCTCTTGCCCGACGACCACGCGAGCCCCCAGCCGATCGACTACTTCGTCTGGCTGATCCGAAACGAGCATCGGACCATCCTGCTCGACACCGGCTTCTCGCTGGCCGAGGCCAAGGAGCGCGGGCGGGAGCTCGAACGCGAGCCGCGCGACGCCCTGAAGCTGATCGGCGTCGATGCCGAGGCGATCGATACCGTCATCATCTCGCACCTGCACTACGATCATGCCGGCACACTCGACCATTATCCTGCCGCCCGCTTCCACATGCAGGAAGCCGAGATGGCCTACGCCACCGGCCGTTGCATGTGCCACGAGATCCTGCGCCGAACGTTCAATCCCGACCACGTGTGCCAGATGGTGCGAAATGTCTACTCGGGCCGTGTCCATTTCCATGACGGAGACGGAGAGATCGCGCCGGGCGTGACGGTGCACGCGGTTCCGGGGCACAGCAAGGGCCTGCAGTGCGTGCGCGTGTCGACCGGATCAGGCGCGGTGGTGCTGGCGGCGGACGCCACGCACCTTTACGAGAACTTCGAGCAGCGCCGCCCCTTCCCGATCGTCGTCGATGTCGAAGCGACGCTGAGGAGCTACGACAAGCTCGAGGCTCTCGCCACCTCGCGCCGGCACGTCGTTCCAGGCCACGACCCGCTCGTCATGAAGCGCTACCCGGCCCTCGATGAGCGCACCCAGGGCATCGTCCACCGCCTCGACGTCGCCCGGATCGACTGAGTCGGAATTTAACAGCCGAATCCAAGGGTTTGCCCTTGCCTGTGCAGTTTGTGCGGATAAAATGCACGATGTTCAGTTAACATGCCTCTGCGCAGGAGAGCACGATTTATATCGTCACGGGCTTCTACACGCCGAACTACACTGAAATCGCTTCCACGTTCCGCCGCAATCTGGATGCGCATTCAATCCCTCACAAGATTTACGCGGTTGACCGCCTCGGAGAGACATGGATCGCGCAACCGTTGCGCAAGCCCTCCATCGTTCTGCAAGCCATGGCCGATCATCCGGGCACGCCAGTGGTCCTCATGGACGTGGATTGCACCGTTCATGGCCCTCTCGATCCGCTCCTGGCTGGCGATGGCGACATTGCGATCTACATCCGCGCGAAGAGCAAAAGCCGCGTCCACTGCTCGAGCCGCGTTGTCGTCTTTCGCCCCACGCCGGCGACCCATCGTCTTCTGACGCTCTGGAAGCAAAAGTGCGACGACGCGATCAGCGCACTCTCGAAGATGCATATCAGCCGTCGCAAGCTGCTGGCGCGTGGGGTCATCGCGGAAAACGACGAACGGCTCTTGATGGAAGCCATAGCGGCAACACCTGAGCTCACGATGCGCCTGTTGCCGATGGAACACGCGGCAAACGCCGAGGGACGCGTTGGAAACGCGCTCGTTACGCACGACAGCGCACACGACAAAGACGCTCCCCCGAAAGGCCCATCCATCGTCAAACGCGCAAGGCGTCGGCTGACTGCGTTGTTCCGTGACCCACCAAAGCCGCCCCAGTACAAGAACTGGAGCTAGCAGCGCATGCCTTGGTCGCCCGGCATCAACGCGAGACTTGCGTCGACGCGGGCGGCCGTGTCGCTCCAGCGGAGCAGTCGCTGCCGCTGGAGTGCCGATCCGCGCCGGAGCGCCGCCCGCGTTTCCGGATCGCCGAGATAACGACCGATCGCGCCGCCAAGAGCCTTCGCATCGCCCGTCGGCACGATCAGCGCCGCGTCCCGGCTCAGCCATTCGGCAACAGCCCCGGCGGCCGTCGACATCACGGGCAGCCCGCGCGAAACCGCCTCCGCGATCGCCATCCCGAACCCCTCGTGCCGGGATGCTGCGACGTAGGCATCCGCCCGAGCCCAAGCCCGTTCGAGCGCCGCCTCGTCGAGCTCCCCCGTCAGTGTGATGCGATCCCCGAGGCCCGCCGCGTCGATCCGGGCACGAATCCCGGCCACATGCTCGGGTGCCCGCGTCGTGTTGCCCACGATCGTCAGGTGCCAAGCCATGTTCCGAAGACCGCTCAGGGCTGCGATGAGCGTCCCATGATCCTTGCGCGGCACCACGGCACCGATGCTCAGCAGCGACGGCACGGGACCGCCCGAGCCCAGAGCCAGCGGCCGCGGATCGGTTCCCGGGAGCGCAACGACGATGCGATCCGGCGGCACCTCGAACATCCGGCCGAGCCAAGTCGCCGTCTCGTACGAGGTCACGATGGCGAGCCGGACGTGCCGCAGCGCCTCGCGCTCCGACCGGGCAAAGACATCATCCACCCCACCGTTCCGCTCCAGCATCAGCGGATGGTGCACGATCATCGCCAGCCGCAGCCGCTGCGCCTCGCGCTGCGCCACATCTGGCAGCACACCGAGACAGAGCTGATCGGCGACGACGATGGTGCCGTCCGGGAGCGCCGCGAACGCCGCCGCCGATGCCGCCCGCGCCTCGGCACTCGGATGCGGAAATCCGGCGGGCAGCAGGAGATCGCGCACGTGCCACCCCAGCAGACGGAGCTCCTGCATCAGCCGCGCGTCGTAGACCCAGCCTCCCGTGCGCCGCTCGTAGTCGGCCGAGATCGCGAACACGAGCGCGCGGCGCGCACCTGCCGCCCCTTCGAGCTTGGGGCGCTCGATTTCCCTGCTGTCGGG
>JAEZHL010000370.1 GCA_023416575.1 Pseudomonadota bacterium | reverse complement strand
GCCGTTTGCATCGCCTTCTTCAGTGGCGCGAGCTCCGCCCTCCGTTCCGCGGCGGCCCGCCTCTGCTCGGCACGGCCGACCCGGCTCTCCGCGGACGCCGCATCCTTCGCGCGCTCGCGGTTGCGCCCCCCGCGCTCGGCGAGCAGCAACTGGCGATAAGCGTCCATATCACCGTCGAACGACTTCACCGTGCCATCGCGCACGATCCACAGCCGGTCTGCCGTCGCCTCCACCAGATGCCGGTCGTGGCTGATGATGATAACGGCGCCCTCGAACTCGTTGATGGCCTGCATCAGCGCCTCGCGGCTGTCGACGTCGAGGTGGTTCGTTGGCTCGTCGAGGATCAGGAGGTGCGGCCCCTTGAAGGCGGTCAGCATGAAGAGAAGCCGCGCCTTCTCGCCACCTGACAGGTTCGCGCAGCGCGTGTCCGCCTTGTCGATCCCGAACCCGTAGCCGCCGAGCCGCGTCCGCTTCTGCGCCTCGGTCGCCTCCGGCATCAGACGGGCGATGTAGTCGTAGGGCGTCTTGTTCGGATCGACCTCATCGAGCTGATGCTGGGCGAAGTAGCCGACCTCGATGCGATTGGCGCCGTACACGTCACCTGCCAGCGGCGCCAGGCGGCCCGAGATCAGCTTCGCGAACGTACTCTTGCCATTGCCGTTCTGACCCAGCAGCGCGATGCGGTCGTCGTTGTCGATGCGCAGATTGAGACCGCGCAGCACCGGCTTCTCCGGATCGTATCCGGCGACGGCATCCTCGAGCCGCAGCAGCGGGCTGGCGAGCGGCTTGTCGGCCTTCGGGAAGACGAACGGCACCACCCGGTCTTCCACCTGCGCCACGATCGGCTTCATGCGGGCGAGCGCCTTGACGCGGCTCTGCGCCTGCGCCGCCTTGCTCGCTTTCGCCTTGAAGCGGGCAATGAACGCCTCGATGCGCCGGCGTTCGTCGTCCTGCCGCTTCTTGAGCTTCAGCTCCTGGCCCTGCCGTTCCCGGCGCGCATCCTCGAAGTCGTCATAGGTGCCCGTGTAGAGGGCCAGCTTGCCACGATCGAGATGCAGAATCGCTCCGACGACCCGGTTCAGGAGGTCGCGGTCGTGGCTGACGATCAGGACGCTGTGCGGGTACGTCGCGAGATAGCTCTCGAGCCATAGCGTACCCTCGAGGTCGAGGTAGTTGGTCGGCTCGTCGAGCAGCAGCAGCTCAGGCTCCAGAAACAGCACGGCGGCGAGCGCCACGCGCATCCGCCAGCCGCCCGAGTATTCGCGGCATGGCCGACGCTGGGCCGCCTCGTCGAAGCCGAGACCTGCGAGAATCTGTGCGGCACGCGCCGGTGCGGAATGGGCATCGATGTCAGCGAGCCGCTGGTGAATATCGGCGATCCGGTGCGGATCGGTCGCCGTCTCGGCCTCGGCCAGCAGGTCGGCGCGCTCGCGGTCGGCGGAGAGAACCCAGTCGATCAGGCTGTCGTCGCCACCGGGGGCCTCCTGGGCCACATAGCCGACCCGCGTATGCTTCGGGAAGCCGATGGAGCCGCCATCCGGGGAAAGCTCGCCCGTGATGAGCCGCAACAAGGTGGTCTTGCCGGCACCGTTACGGCCGACCAGTCCAACCTTGTGCCCTGCTGGGATGCCCGCCGTGGCACCATCAAAGACGGGCTTACCTTCGATGCGGAATGTCAGATCGTTGATGTGCAGCATTGGCGGGAGATATCGGTTCGGAAATGGATTGTCACCTTCACCCGCCGACGCATGCCGACCGCAAGGGCAGACTCACAGAAACTTAGCCGTTTTTTAACTTCCCTTGTGACTGATGCGCATGGAACACGGTCGCGATGAATACTACATAATTCGGGAAATTCTAACCCGTCCGTCGCTTGACCATCGTCGCAAATCAGTGTCGATCTTCTCGTTGCCGATTCCGGGCACTGCGGGGGCCTACAAAAGGGGAGAATTCCATGAAGAGAGCGATCGCCGGCGCATGCGCGCCGCTGATGGGCCTTGTTGCCTTGGCGGGCGCAGCCGAAGCCGGCGGGATGAAGGATAATGGCTACGGCCCTGCCGCAACCCCGAAATCGACGGTGTCGTATTCCGGCTCGGGCTGGTCGAAGGACTCATCCTACTTCTATTCGGGCGTCCTGTTCGCGCTGAACGGCGATCTCGGCAAGGACGGCTTCTTGCTCCGCGGCTTCGCGGGCGTGCCGATGTACGAGTATGACAGCGCATCCGCTCCCGGCGGGGTCGTCGACGGCGACGGCCTGCAGGGCGATCTCATGATCGGCTACATGTGGCACCGCGAGCACATGACGTTCTCCGGTTACGTGGGTGTCGAGTACCAGGATTACGACCTGACGCCCAACGATCCGACGGCCGACATCAACGGCAGCGAGGTCGGCTTCAAAGTCGCCGCTGATCTCTCCTCGGCCTACGCCTCGCCGTTCTATTTCAACCTTCACGGCTCGTACTCGACCGCGTTCGACAGCTACTGGACGCGCGCCCGTATCGGCTACAATTCCGGGCGCTTCGTCATCGGCCCCGAAGTCATCGCCATGGGCAACGAAGGATTCGAGGCGCGTCGACTCGGCGGCTTCGCCACCGTGCGTTTCGAGCTGACCCCGGCCCTGACGAGCGAGGTGTCAGTGAACGTCGGCCATCAGTTCGTCGACGAGGACAAGGGCCACAGCAGCACCCAGGGCGGCGACGGCACCTATGCCGGCATCGGCCTTAGCCTGGTGTTCTGATCGAGGCGCACCTCGGCTCCGACCGGGGTGCAGCTTCCGAGTGTCTCCAACGCAGAACAGCGCCGCGCTCATTGCTGAGCGTGGCGCTGTTCTTATTGGCGATGCGCCAACCGGTGCGCGTCAGGCGAAGCCGCCGGCGGACTGAAACGGCTCTCCCCATCAGCGCGCGAATCGCGCAGTTGCCTGCTCCCTCATCAGGACTTGGTGCTGGCATCACCGACGCTGGCCAGCTGAGGCGCTCCAGCGCTCGAGTCGATCTCGGCCAAGCCTCGCCGCTGCAGCTTGCCCCAACCCATGACGCCACCTCGGATTGCCGCTGCCGCCGCCTTCAGCGCCACCCAATAGATGAGCTGGCGGTAGCAGAACCGCTGCAGCACCATCAGCGGCAGCAGCGACCATTGTCCATCCCGGCGATCCAGCCGGAACGCGAGTGCACCCACCGCGAGCTCGAGCGTCTGGAACATCAGCCAATAGGTCAGGACATTCCAGGTCCCCCCCGAGAGCTCCAGCGAGAAGCGCGTGTAGTAGTCCCACAGATCCGCAGCGATGCTGAGCACCAGGACGAGGTCGATCACAGGCGACAGGAGCGCGAACAGGAACTGGAACAGCAGCACGTTCGGCAGGGCGAAGTACTTCACGCCGGTTGCCTGGGTTGAGCTGATGCTCTTGAGGTTCTTGAACGCGACCTGCAGCGTTCCGTACATCCAGCGGAAGCGTTGCTTCAGAAACTGCTCGACCGTCTCGGGCGCTTCGGTCACCGCAATGGCGTTCGGCTCGCAGATCACCTTCCAATCCGCGCGCTCGAGCTTTAATGTGAGGTCGGCATCCTCGGCCAGGGTGTCGGTGTCGTAGCCGCCAACCTGCGCGACGGCGCTGCGCCGCCAGGCGCCGATCGCACCGGGCACGACGATGATGCCGTTGACGAGCTCCAGCGCCCGCCGGTCGAGGTTCTGACTGGTGATGTACTCGAGGGCCTGGAAGCGGGTCATCAGGCGCGAGGTGTTGCCCACATAGACCGCGCCGGCCACAGCCCCGACGGAGTGGTCGCCGAAATGGCGTACGAGCTGGGCGATGGCATCAGGCTCGAGCCGGGTGTCGGCATCGATCGCAACGAAGATTTCCGCATCCGTCCTCGCGATGGCCCAGTTCAAGGCGCTCGCCTTGCCACCGTTCGGCTTGCGAAGGATTTTCACCCGCGGGTGATCGCCGAACGCCTTCCGCGCCACCTCGGACGTTCTGTCCGAGGAGCCGTCGTCGATGACCATGATGTCGAACTCGACGCCGCGGCTCTTGAGAAGCGAGGAGATGCAGTCGCAGATAACCTTTTCTTCATTGTAGGCGGGCACGATCACTGTTGTGGAACGGGGCCTCCAGTTGATCCCCATCCGCTTCAGATCTCGCCGCGATTGCACTTTCGCTGCGATCGCAACCAACAGCAACCGAATGGTGCCAAGGACGATTCCGAACGCAAACACTGCTCCGAGCGCGATGGTCAACTGACGGGCAAGCGAGAAGCCGAGGCCGTTGATCCAGCTCACATAGCGCCCATCGTCGGGCAGCGGCGGCATGACGACGTCGCGCGACAGGCCGAGCAGCTCGCTGATCGTGACGAGCCGGAAGCCGCGGGCGCGAAGCTCGTCGATGAGCTGCGGCAGGGCCTCGACGGTCTGGCTGCGATCGCCGCCGCCATCGTGCAGCAACACGATGTTGCCGCGCTGCCCCGTGGCGTAATCGAGCGTGCGGCTGATGATTTCCTGCGCGCCCGGCCGCTCCCAATCGAATGGGTCGATCTTCAGGCCGATGGTGATGTAGCCCAGCGCTGCGGACGACACGAGCGTGCGAGCCTGATCCCGCGTCTCGGGCTCAACGTCCTTCACGAACGGCGGCCGGAACAGAACGGTGCGCACGCCAAGTTTCGATTCGAGCACCCGCTGCGTCGCATTCAATTCCAGGTCCAGCTGAGCTGCCGGGATTTCTGTCAGGTTCGGGTGCGTGAACGTGTGATTTCCGATGTCGTGCCCGTCCGCATAGATCGCGCGCAGGATGCCCGGCTCGAGCGCGGCGTTGGCACCGACGACGAAGAACGTCGCCTTGGCATCCTTCTGACGCAGGATGCGCAGGATTTCCGGGGTGTACGTGCGCGATGGGCCGTCGTCGAATGTCAGCGCGATCAGCTTTTCAGTGCTGTGCCCCCAGCGTGTGATGGTCATTGAACGAGGCAACGTCGTCATCGTCTCGTTCGTGATGAGGTTGTAGCGGGCATCGTATTCGAGCGTCCGCCGTCCATCGCTGACGCGGTCGGCTGCTTTGAGGACCTCGCCCTCGCCCTTGTAGACGACCCCGCGACTGGCCTCGACGTGCTCGAGCCGGCTGACGGTCGTCTGGTTCGGCTCGCGGCCGCGGCCGAAGACCTCCCATACAGTCGGATCCTCCGTCCCAAGGCGCCACAGCGCGATTCCGCCCGGCGACATGGCGAGCGCAGCGCCGATCTGATTGAAGGCGGTCACTCCGTCCAACATCCAGACGGTGTGCCGGCGCTCGGTTTCATCCTGATATGCGAACGTCGGGTTGAGCACAGTCGAATCGAAACGGACCTGGGCGCCCGCTTCAGCCGCGAGATCCCATGCCGCCGGGACCGGGAGACGACGGCCTTCGCCAGTGCTGCTCCAGTCGACGGCGTATGAGCCGATGGCGACCACGATCTGGCTGCCATCGACGATTTTGAAGCGCTCCTTGAGCTGAGCCTCGAACCAACCCTGCGGCGCGAGCGGCCCCTCGGCCCCGCCTTCCCAATGCTCGTCATAGGCGAGAAGAATGACTTTGTTCGCCGCAGCAGCAAGCCGCTCGATCTCGATCCGCGTCTCGTAGGCAGGGAGCACTGCATTCACCTGCAGGCCGTGGCTCTCGAAGGCATGGCGCAGCTCATCAATGAAGCCGAGATAGGACTCCAACGCCGCATCGGGGATCGACTTGAAATCTATGACGACACCGGCGAACGCGCCGTCGCTGACGAAAGTGATGAGATTGTGCACGAGTGTCGCGCGGGCTTCCTCTGACGCGAGGAGCTCAGCGACGCCCTCCCCATCCCAGCGGCTGTTCGTCGGATCGAAGTTGTTGATGAGCGGCAGAACCCGAATGTGCGGCGCCGTTTTCTTCAGCCAGAGGCGGACGTGATTTTCCCTTCTACCGTCATCGCGGCGAATCTCGCCGGTCGAGCCCGACAGATGCAGCCACTCGGGCACGAGGACATCGATCGAATCGGCGTGCTCCCGGAGAGAGGCGAAACTGCTCTCATCCCAATGATTGAAAAAGGCATAACGATCCACGGACCCCGTTTCAGCAGGGATCGCATTCCGCCGCTGACTGAGATCGAGCGCGATCTGGCTCGACAGCGGGCCAGAGAAAATCGTCGCCGGGCGGAGTTTGCTGGCATCCAGCGCTACGCGCAATTCCGGCAGGTTCGGGGTCGCGATGATACTGAAGAGAAAGCACAGCAGTATCGCTGCCCCGGCCAGACTTGATGACCATATGGCATACCTGAATATAGCCCCACGCCGACCCTTCGGATCGAAGAAAATCGGATTGTTGAACTCACTGCTCATGAATCGGCCCCCAACACCTGCGGTCGGAATAACCGATCAGCGGTGCTGCCACATTTGCGGTCAGTCAAAAGCGGAACTGAGCACCCGCCCCCAAAGACGTGCGGTGCTTAGCAATTCCTAAGCCTGGCGGGGCAGATGGGGCTTGGATTCATAATTTACTGGTGAACAACTTTCTCGCTGAAATTCAATTTAAAATTGATACCAATTTTATTCATGCAATCTCTGGTAAAGAATCAGCGATGTCTCAGCACATCTTGATACAGATCGGCACGTGAACCGAGCAATTGATGCGCCTTATGACATGCGGCCGCCGTGCCCCTGGCCTGTTGAAGCAGGCCGAAATCCCCGAAACCGATTTTTACGTCTTCAGGCACGACACCGTTCTCGTTGCCGCTCACCGAGGCCGCAAGCCGATCGAACCCAGCACCGGGGATGAATTCACAACCCGCAATTGCTGCATGTGCGAATCCGAAAAGATAAGCGGGGCTCCGCGATCTGGTCTCTGAAGGGATTATATGTGGGCTGATATCCAGAGCCGTATGGTAATAGCTGACGTTTGTACGAGAATAATAATAAAGGACGGGGGCGGCGATTGCAGCCGCGAGCAGGAAGCAGAGGAGGCGATACCATCCTCCGAACAATCGCCGTTGCTGTTTGCCGGGGCTTGGTTCGCCCCGGCGATTCTCGATCACGAGAAATTCTCTTTGCACGGCCTGCCCTGCATTCGCGTGCGCCCATCTCAGCGTAGACATACTGCCAGCCGATGACCACCGGCCGCCAGCAAATTTACGCTACGTCAATGACGATACCCGAGTCGCGGCCTAGTAGCCCGGAAGTTGCGCTAGACAGGCGGCGAACTCGAGTACCGGTTTGGACGGGGGCAAACGAATGCAGTTGACACGTCGCAAAGTCCTTCAAATGGGGCTTATCCTTCCACCTCTGGCCAAATCCCTGGGGTATGGCGCTGCCACAGCTGCTGCCACTGAAGCTCAATGGCCAACCCCGGAGCAGCGTCAGGAGTTGCTTGAGGATGCACGTACTGCATGGCAGTTCTTCGAGCAGCGCGGACCTCAGCTGACGGGACTCGTCCCGGCGAACATCTGGCATGAGGGAGGCGGCTTCGGCAGCTACCGCATCGTTACGATGTGGGACGTCGGCTCGATCATCCTGGCGACGATTTCCGCCCATACCCTCGGCATCATCGATGATGCGACCTATGCCAAGCGCATGGCGGGGCTGAACAGCTTCATCAGAAAGGCAGACTACAAGTTCCGCGGCGCCCGGCTGCCGAACTTTCGCTCGAACATCGATACAGCAAAGTCGGTTGAAGCCGGCTATGACGCCACCGACACGGCACGGCTCTTCGTCGCGCTGCACGCCGCCGATAAGCTCAATGCACCGGGCCTCAGCGGGCGTAAGCTCATCGGCTACTGGGATCTTTCAAAGACGGTTCAGGGCGGCCAGATCTCCAGCATCAAGGGAGGCAAGCTCTCTGCGGCGGAATTCTACATCTATCGCTTCTATGTCTCGCGCGCCTACCGGCTGTGGAACGTGGACCACGCGCCGGTGATATCGGGCGAGCTGCCGTCGGCAAACGAAGCGGCCCGCGGGGCATTCCTGGAGGCACTTGGAAAAATCGGGCCGATTTCGTCGGAGCCGAGCCTGTCGGAGGGCGTGGAGCTCGGCGCATCGCCGTACGGGCAGGTGATCATGGACGTGCTCGATGCGGCCCAGCGCCGGCGCTACGAGGAGACGTCACGGCTCACCTGCGTGTCTGAGTCTCCCGTCGATGAGGAGCCCTGGTTCACCTATCAGGGGTATGACCTCACCCGTCAGGGCGAGTCGGCGTGGACGGTCTATCCCTGGAAGACCGAAGCGAAGTGGGACACACCCGAGTTCGCGACCAAGTTCCGCATGGTGAGCAGCAAGGCCGCGTTCCTCTGGTTTGCGACCCGTCCCGACGCCTACACGGAGAAGCTCTGGCGGCACGTGCGTCAGCATGCCCGCGCGCCGCAGTTCGGATTCTATCCTGGCGTTTACGAAACGTCGGGCAAGCCGTCGCGGAACATCGACGTCAACACGAATGCCACCATTCTCGAGGCGGTCGCGTACGCCTTGAGGGGCAGGAAGCCTCTCGCCGCCTGAATCCCGATACGAGAGCAGCTCCGCGCCGCCTGAAAGGCGCGCGGAGCTCGAGCTTTGCGCTCAGTCCCACTCGGGTGCGAACTCGAGATTGACGACCCGGCCATCGGGCCGGGCGAGCCCCGACAGGCGTTGCATATCGCTCTCATTGAGGGTGAACCCGAAAACATCCAGGTTTTCGGCTATGCGCTTCGGGTTGCCCGACTTCGGCACAGCGAGCACACCCGGCTGCTGGATATGCCAGCGCAGCACGACCTGGGCCGGCGTCCGCCCGAGTCGCTGGGCGATTTCCTGGACCACGGGCTCCTCCAGCACGCCACCGACGGCGCCGCGGCCGAGCGGACAATAGGACGCGAGCGCGATCCCGTGCCGCCGGCATGCGGCGAGCACCTTGGACTGGTCGAGATGGGGGTGATACTCGCACTGATTGACGACGATCGGCTCGCTGGACAGCGCCACGGCCTCGTCGAGCAGCCGTGAGGGGAAATTCGAGACGCCGATATGGCGCGCCAGCCCGCGCTTCTTGACGTCGTTGAGCGCGCGAATCGACTCGGCAAGCGGGATGGTCTTGCTCGGCCAATGGATCAGCAACAGGTCGACCTGCTCGAGCCCGAGCCGCGCGAGGCTCGCTTCAGCCGACTGTTGCAGCGCTCCCTCGCCAATGCTGTCCCACCAGACTTTCGTCGTCACCCACACGTCATCGCGAGCAATGCCGCTGGCGCGCAGCCCTTCCCCGACCGCCGCCTCGTTCTCATACTTGGCTGCCGTGTCGATGTGACGGTAACCGCACGCGATGGCGGTGGCCACGGCCTGGGCACACTCCTCCCCCTTCAGCGGCCAGGTGCCATAGCCCACGACCGGAATCGAGGCGCCATTGGCGGAGACATGCGGAATCGAACTCATTGGGAGAGGCCTCATTCTTTAAGTGAAGAAGGCCATTCCTTCGGATGCTGGGCCGGCGAAGTCAAACCCCGATTTCTGAGCCGCCGACCTAGCGGGTCACGGCATAAAAAAAGGGCACCCACTAGGGGTGCCCTCTAGAATTGACCCGCGCGTGGGGGGGGGGGGCCGGCGCAGGTCATGAGCGTAACGCGCATCCCCTGATAAAGTTCCATCAGCTTCTGAAAAAAATCTATGACGGGTCTGAAATTGCTTAAGGAAGTCTTTCCGCGCGACCTCGGCAGTCAGATAGCGTCAGATTAACGCCGATCCAGCTCGATGCGGTCCACCGTCGGCTCGGCCGTCGCCCCGCCAAGAGCCCCCCTGCTTACCAGCGGCCATGGAACGTTCTGAAACGACCACGCATTCCAGAAAGGTCCGGCGTCCATCCTGCTCACGGCGGGCTGGCGG
>JAEZHL010000364.1 GCA_023416575.1 Pseudomonadota bacterium | reverse complement strand
TTCGGCACGCTCCTGCTCGCCTGGTGGCTGCTGGCGGCGGCGACAGGGCCTCAGCAATACGCAACGGTGAGCTGGTTCCTGAGCACCTGGATCGGCCAGCTCATTCTCTTCGGCTACACCTGGGCCCTCATTCACCACGCGATTGGCGGCATCCGCCACCTGATCTGGGATACCGGCCGCGGCTTCGACCTGAAATCGGTCGACCTGATGTCCTGGGGCACGATCATCTGCTCTGTTGTGCTGACGATCGCGATCTGGGCCGGTGTGTTCGTCATGCGCGGAGGATTCTAGACATGGCCATGCGCACACCGCTCAAGAATGTCCGGCGCCTCGGATCAGCGAAGGAAGGCACTGAGCACTTCTGGCGCCAGCGCGTCACGTCGATCGCGACGCTGCTGCTGCTGCCGTTCATGATCTGGGTCGCGCTGGGCCTCATCGGGGCCGATTACGAGACCGCGGTGCGGACGCTCGGCAATCCGATCCTGGCGATCCTGATCCTCCTCTTCATCGTGGCTGGCATCGTGCACATGCGCATTGGCATGCAGGTGATCATCGAGGATTACGTGCACACCGAGGGCGCCAAGGTGGCGATGCTCATCCTCAACACGTTCTTTTCGGTATTGGTCGGTCTCGCCTGTGTCTTCGCGGTGCTCAGGCTGAGCTTCGGGGTTTCTTTGTGATGGCAGCAGATACGAACGGCAAGGCGGGCAAGTCAGGCGTTGCCAAGCCTGCGGTGAACGGCAAGGCTTATCCGCTCACCGACCACACCTTCGACGTGGTCGTCGTGGGCGCTGGTGGCGCCGGCCTGCGGGCGACCCTGGGTGCGGCCCAGGCGGGGCTGAAGACCGCCTGTATCAGCAAGGTGTTCCCAACCCGGTCGCACACGGTGGCGGCTCAGGGTGGTGTCGCGGCAGCGCTCGGCAACATGGGTCCGGACGACTGGCGCTGGCACATGTACGACACCGTGAAGGGTGCCGACTGGCTGGGTGACCAGGACGCCATCGAATACCTCTGTCGTCATGCGCCAGCCGCTGTCTACGAGCTCGAGCATTATGGCGTGCCGTTCAGCCGGACGGCCGACGGTCGCATCTACCAGCGTCCCTTCGGCGGCATGACGACGGAATTCGGCGAGGGCCCGCCCGCGCAGCGCACCTGCGCGGCCGCCGACCGCACCGGTCACGCCATGCTGCACACGCTTTACGGCCAGTCGCTGCGCTACTCGGCCGAGTTCTTCATCGAATACTTCGCCCTCGACCTGATGATGGACAGCGAGGGTGCCTGCCGCGGCGTCGTCGCCCTCTGTCTGGAGGACGGCACGCTCCATCGCTTCCGCGCCAAGCAGACGATCCTGGCGACGGGTGGCTACGGGCGCGCGTACTTCTCGTGCACGTCGGCGCATACCTGCACCGGCGACGGTAATGCCATGGTGCTCCGCGCCGGGCTGCCGCTGCAGGACATGGAATTCGTTCAGTTCCACCCGACGGGCATCTACGGCGCTGGCGTGCTGATCACGGAAGGCGCACGCGGCGAGGGCGGGTATCTCACCAACTCCGAGGGCGAGCGCTTCATGGAGCGCTATGCGCCACACGCCAAGGACCTCGCCTCGCGCGACGTCGTCTCGCGATCGATGACGATCGAGATCCGGGAAGGCCGTGGCGTCGGCCCCGAGAAGGATCACATCTACCTTCACCTGGATCATCTCGATCCGAAGATCCTGGCAGAGCGGCTTCCCGGCATTACGGAGAGCGCGAAGATCTTTGCCGGCGTCGATCTGCGGCGCCAGCCGATCCCCGTGCTGCCGACTGTCCACTACAACATGGGCGGCATCCCGACGAACTATCATGGCGAGGTGCTGACGCTGAAGGACGGCAACCCGGACTCCGTGGTGCCGGGCCTGATGGCGATCGGCGAGGCCGCCTGCGTGTCCGTGCATGGCGCTAACCGGCTGGGATCTAACTCGCTGATCGACTTGGTGGTGTTCGGCCGCGCCGCCGGCCTGCGTTGTGCCGAGACGGTCGAGGCAGGCGGCGCGCATCCGGAGCTGCCGGCCGACGCGGCCGAGCTGGCGCTGTCGCGGCTCGACAGGTTCCGCCACGCCTCCGGCTCCACGCCGACGGCGACGCTGCGCCTGCAGATGCAGAAGGTCATGCAGAACAACTGCGCGGTCTTCCGTGATGGACCGGTGCTGGCGGAAGGCGTCGAGAAGATCCACGAAGTGTGGAAGCAGTCCGATGACATTAAGGTCACGGACCGTTCGCTGATCTGGAACTCGGACCTGGTTGAGACGCTGGAGTACGACAACCTGATCGCGCAGGCCGCCGTGACCGTGATCGGCGCGGAAAACCGGAAGGAAAGCCGTGGCGCCCACGCGCGCGAGGACTTCCCCAACCGGGACGACGTCAACTGGATGAAGCACACGCTGTGCTGGGCGGACTACGGCGCCAAGTCGGTCACGCTCGATTATCGTCCCGTTCACACGTACACGATGTCGAACGAGGTGAGCTACATCGAGCCGAAGGCGCGGGTGTACTGAGGCGGGACGCGGCCGAGGACGAGCGCGGATACTTCCTGGCATGGTCAGGGTGACGCCACTATTCTGGCGTCACCTGATAGTCTTCTCGGGTGTCGCCGCCCGGTCTTATGAACGGGCGGGTCGTGCAGGACGCTTGAGGAGATCGAAGTACGTCGATTCTTCTCGCCAGGGCTTCTAACCCTCTCCGTCCGAAAGAGTGCTGCAGTGACGAACCCCGTCATGAGGCCATCCGCCAAATCCGAGAACGACACGCGGATCACGCCGGATCCGTTCGCGGCCGTTCTCCCCGCGCTGGCCGCACTGGGCGCTATCGCCTCCATTGCAGCCGTCAACTGGGTCGCGCAGGAACGCACGCCCGACCGCGCCCGCACCAAGCGCAAGTCGGGCTTTGCGCTGAAGGAGCTCGAGAGATGCTGCCTCAGCCTGCAGGAGATCTTCCGGCGCTTTCAGCGCAATCCTCAGCTTTTCGCTGGCGACGGGGCGCAGTCAGCCCCGCTCAAGTTCGGCGTTCACGGGGGCCGCGTCGGTCCCGATAGCGCCCGGCTCTATCAGCAGTCGATCAACGACATAGCAACCATGCTGGTCCTGGCCACGCAGAACAGCTCCGATGTCATGTCGGCCATCGAGGATGGCGAGATCGATGCGCCAGAGGAGCTCTTCTTTGGGTTTGGCGAGCAGCAGGAGCGGCTCAATCTTCTCATTTCGCAGCGCGCGACCCTCAAAATTTCAGTGGAAACGGGGCTGTCAGTCGCCGAGCAGCTGACGGATCTCGTGCGCGCGCTGCGCCGTCACAAGGTCGATTGAGGCGCGCCACCTGGCGCCGACCTGCCATCTGCAACGAAGAGACCCGTTGACAGCTTGCCCGCAAGGCTCGCATGTCAAGCGCCGGAATGTGGGGCGCACCGGCCTCGACCAGCAACTAGGACTAGGGGCAAATGGTCCAACTGAGCCTGCCGACGAAGTCGAAAGTGGAAAAAGGTAAGACCTGGAACCAGCCCAACGGAAAAGGGGACTGGAAGGAGATCAAGGTCTACCGCTGGAACCCCGACGAGGCGTGCAATCCGCGGCTCGACACCTATTGGATCGACCGCAGCTCCTGCGGGCCGATGGTCCTCGACGCCCTCATCAAGATCAAGAGCGAGATCGACTCGACGCTCACCTTCCGCCGCTCCTGTCGCGAAGGCATCTGCGGCTCGTGCGCGATGAACATCGACGGCACCAACACGCTGGCGTGCCTCAAGAGCCTCGACGATGTGAAGGGCGCGGTCCGGATCTACCCCTTGCCGCACATGTCCGTGGTGAAGGACCTCGTGCCGGACATGACGAACTTCTACGCGCAGCATCGCTCGATCGAGCCGTGGCTGAAGACGTCGTCCCCGACACCGGGCACCGAGTGGAAACAGTCGCGTGAGGATCGCGAGAAGCTCGACGGGCTTTACGAGTGCATCCTATGTGCCTGCTGCTCGACCTCGTGCCCGAGCTACTGGTGGAATTCCGATCGCTATCTCGGACCGGCAATTCTGCTTCAGGCCTATCGGTGGGTGATCGACTCGCGCGATGAAGGCACTGGCGAGCGGCTGGATAATCTTGAGGATCCGTTTCGCCTTTATCGCTGCCACACAATTCTAAATTGCGCGAAGGCCTGCCCGAAGGGGCTGAATCCGGCGAAAGCGATTGCGGAGCTCAAGAAGCTCATGGTCGAGCGGCGCGTCTAATTGAGGTCGATTGCCGCGGCTTGCTGCGGCTTTCGCAAAGGTTGCGCATGGGGCCAGCCTTGCTGCGCCCCATTTCGCATTTAATGCTCCAGAAAAAATTGGACCGGAGACGCCGCTCATCGACGATCTCCGGTCACCACATGCAGCGGACTGGCCGCCGCGATCATAGACCGTTCTCCGACCCCGGTGCCCGGCCGGGATGCGAACAGGCCGTTCAGGCTGCCTTTTTCTTCTTTGCCGGTGCTTTCTTCGCGGCTGGCTTCTTTGCCACGGCCCGCTTTGCCCTCGGCTTCGCAGCTGCCGTCGCAACAGTCTTCGCCCGCGGCTTCGCGGTGGCCGTCGTGGCGGTCTTCGCCCGCGGCTTCGCCGGCGCGGTCGCAGCAGTTTTCGCCTGCGGCTTAGCTGCTGCGGTCGCAGCGGTCTTCGCCCGCGGCTTCGCTGTTGCAGTCGCAGCAGTCTTCGCGCGCGGCTTTGCGGCCGCAGTGGTCGCAGCCTTCGTGCGCGGCTTCGCAGCGGCAGTCGTCGCCTTCGCCGGAGCCTTGGCTTGCGTCGGCGCCTTGGTTGCAACCTTTGCCGAAGTCTTCGCAGCCGCGGTCCGGGTCTTCGCCGCGGGCTTCGCTGCAGCAGCAGTGGATTTCGTTGCTGTTTTCGAGGCCGCCTTTGCGGGCGCCTTCTTCGCCTTAGCTGGAGTCTTAGCCATTGATCCATCTCCCTCTGGTTTCGTTCGAATCGATTCGAACAAAATCAGCATGTGCAATTGGTTTTGATTTGTTGACATATATTCACATTCAACACTCACCGAAGATTGGCTTTCTTTGGTCGGTGTTGCTTGAAATCACCATTTCGCAAGTTCTGGAACGGCTTATCGGCGCGCGAGTAGAGATTCTAGAAGGATGTCGGGCTAACACGATCAACTCACGGGATAGTGGATTACCCTCATCAAATCGAATTCTCTCCGCCGCACAATCAGATGCTCGCTTCCTGCGATAGGACGATTTCTTTCATCGGTGAAACCGGGACTCCTGCTGTCGCGTTCACTTTTCGCCGATCGAACCATCGGAGGAGACAATGGCCGAGCTCAAGACAAAGGTTTCGAAGGAAGAGGCTCTTTATCAGGATGAGCCGCGCGCGGGCGAGGAATGCGAGAGCTGCTCGCATTTCATGGCCGAGCAGAGCGCTTGTGAGATAGTTGCTGGGAAAATCTCGCCGCACGGTTGGTCGAAGTATTTCGAGCCCGCGTGAGTTTCGGGTCCGACCGATTGGGCGATAGAGCTTGGCCGCAGCGGTGCTGCGGCCAATTGCATCATGCCGCTTTTACGGACCAGTTCTGCAGATCCAGAACCGCCAGCATCAAGTCCACGCGATCGTCGACTTCCTCAGCGAGGATTGAGAAGTAATCGGATGCTTGCGGTACGATCTCGCCAATCACTTCACCGGATTCGAAACGCAGCAGTGCCTCGTGCTTGCGCGCTATCGCTTGTATTTTGCCGTTCTCGGCAAGGCAGCTCATATAAAGGCGTTTGATCCCGCGGTTTCGTGCCGCCCGAATGACGAGGCCCATGAGCTCGGACCCGATACCGTTGTCCTGCCATGGTGTTTCGACGGAGAATGCCGCTTCCGCCTCCTCACCCCAAACCGAGCTCAGTTTTCTCAGCTCGGCTGCTGCGCGAAGCTCACTCTTTTCGATGAAGCCATAGACAATGCTACCCATGTCGAGCATGCGGCTTGCATAATCGTTAATAAAGGCATCAGATACGGCGTGTGCGAAACGCATGCGCCGGGATTCCTTATCCAGCCGCAGGAGGTGGTCGCGAAACTTGTCGGTTTCCGTCGGCCACAGCTTCCGAATGTTTCCTCCCCATATCCGGTGGTCGCTCATGATCACCTCCGTTCCGGAATGACTGGGGCAGCGCTGTTTGCTGCGGTGCACAATGTAATTGCTAAATCCGGCGAGGGCTACAATTGATGCGACTGGATTGACAGCGCGCGGGCGCTTGCCTGCTGCGCAAACTTGACCGGCAGGCCAGGGCACGCTAGCCCGAGCGCCGATGGCCAGGGGACCTTTGCAAAAATATACCGAGCTCGTCGGCGCGGGCGGCATCGAGCGCGATGCGGCGCAGCACGAGGCTGCGCGCAAGCTCGATGAGCTTGCGCAGGCGCTGGCCCGCTGGCGCCCGCGGCGCGGACTGCTGTCCATCTTTTCGGGCAATTCTCAGCAGCCTCGTGGCCTTTACATTCATGGCGCGGTTGGTCGCGGAAAGACCATGCTGATGGACCTGTTCCACGCCAGCCTGTCTTTCGAGCCCAAGCGTCGCGTGCACTTTCATGCGTTCATGGCCGACGTTCACGAGCGCATAGCGGCCGCGCGGCAGAAAGATGCCGGCGATCCGATTCCAGTCGTCGCGCGCGAGATCGCACAAGAGGCGCGGCTGCTCTGCTTCGACGAGCTGCACGTGACGGACATTGCCGACGCGATGATCCTCGGGCGACTGTTCAAGGTGCTGTTCGAAAGCGGCGTCGTGATCGTGGCAACGTCCAACGCGAAGCCAAGCGATCTCTATCGTAATGGGCTCAATCGGCAGCTCTTCCTACCTTTCGTGGACCTGATCGAGGACCACATGGAAGTGCTCGAGCTGACCTCGGCGAAGGACTTCCGGCTGGAAAAGCTGAACGGGCAGCGCCTCTACTTCAGCCCCGCCGGCGAGACCGCCCAGGCCGAGCTCGACAGAATCTGGCAGCGCGTGACCGGCGCCGCGGCGAGCGGTCCCAGCGAACTTCACGTCAAAGGACGCACGTTGCGGGTCCCCTCGTCGGCAATGGGCGTCGCGCGCTTTACGTTTGCCGACCTATGCGAAAAACCGCTCGGGGCGGTCGATTACCTGCACATCGCGCGCGCCTTCCATACCCTCTTCATCGAGCGGATCCCGGTGCTCGGGCCGCAGCGCCGGAACGAGGCGCGCCGGTTCATCAATCTTATCGATACGCTCTATGACAATCG